>JANOYH010000071.1:0-32412 GCA_031428775.1 Bacteroidota bacterium | reverse complement strand
CTGCAGAATTGAAAAAACAATTGTCTAAATAATGTGTGGCTTTTATTGAGAGGGTAAATGCGCTAGTCGATAGCCTCGAAGAAAATCTTCCACCAACATTCTTTTCTTTCCTTCTAATTGTAGATCCAATAAATGGATGTACCCGTTTGTTGCTGCAATTTTCAAGAAAGTCTTTCCGTCCGATACAATAGATCCAGTCTTCTTTTGATCTGATTTGACTTCTATTCTTGAACGATAAATTTTTAAAATTTTCCCATCCAATGTTGATAGGGCACCTGGAAAAGGTGCTAATCCTCTAATGAAATTGTGAATCAGTTGAACAGGTTGTTGCCAATTGACTTGACAGGTTTCTGTAAATATTTTTGGCGCGTGTTTTAATAGTGATGGGTCTAATAACTGGTCCTGTTTTTGTTCAGTGACCTTCCCTTCAGCTAAATCAGCAATTGTTCTAACCAATAAATTTGCACCAATGGTTTTCATTCGATCATGAATATCGCCTGTTGTTTCATCTGGCCCTATTGGAAAGCTTTCCTGCAACAAAATATCGCCAGTGTCAATAGCGTGTTGTAGTTTGAAAGTAGTTACACCTGTGGTTATTTCTCCATTGATTACTGCCCAGTGAATTGGCGCGGCACCTCTATATTGGGGTAATAAGGAACCATGCAAATTGATCGTTCCCATAGGGGGCATATTCCATACAATTTCGGGTAACATTCTAAAGGCTACTACAATTTGAAGGTCGGCCTGTAAAGCCTTTAAAGCATCTATAAAATCAGGAGCTTTCAATTTTTCTGGTTGTAATACATGCAAGCCTTTTTCCACAGCAAATAGCTTTACTGCAGTTTGGGTAATTTTCATCCCCCTTCCAGCAGGTTTGTCAGGTGCAGTAATCACGCCAACAATCTGGCAACCAGCTTCCAAAAGAGCATTGAGTGATGCCACTGCAAACTCGGGTGTTCCCATGAAAACAATACGCATTTGATTCAAGGCTGGTTTTGCTACAATATCCATGAAGCGAAGTTAATCTTTGGTTCTCTCAACTATTCAAAATCTGGGTAAAGCAAATACTTTTTGCGAATAGCTTTAAAAGCTTGCAATTTGGGTTCCCAACTTTTACGAATCTCTTTTTCAGATTTTCCTGCAATGAGCTGCTCCATCAATTCGCTATTTCCTGCCAGTTTATTGAAAAAAGAGGCACTGAGTTTTCCAGAAGATGGCTTTAAAAAAAAGTTGGGCTTATCAGGATATAACTGATAAGCTTCCATTAACCATTTGATTTGCACTTTATTATCAATTTTTGCTAACACTAAATTAGCATCTCCCGATAAATCCCATCCATAACACAACTGGTTTTTTAATTTGGGTTCTTTGGCTCCGTCCATGCTAACGGGGGTGAAAGCCTTTAGCGATTTTGGTAGACTAGGATGTCCAAAAATGGCAAACGGATGTGGGGTTCCCCTGCCTTCACTCAAAATAGTTCCTTCAAAAAAACAGGTGCTGCCATACCAATAAACCGAACCCATGTCAGGTAAATTAGGGGATGGTTTAACGGGTAGGGTGTATTTCGACTTGTGGGTATAATTGCCACATTTGATAATCTGAAAATGAAAGGAAGTATCAACAGAATTTTTAGCCGTTCTATAATAGTCGTATTGCAAATTAGCTTTGGGAGTAAGCCATTTTTCTCCTGCAATCATCATGGCATACTCGGCGATGGTCATGCCATAAACAATAGGCACGGGTTGCATTCCAATGAAACTTTTATAGGCAGTGTCTAGCACTGGCCCGTCAACAAAAAAACCGTTCGGGTTAGGTCGATCTAAGATCATCAAGGGTATTTTGTGCTCAAAAGCTGCTTCCATAAATTCTTGCAGTGAAGAAATAAAAGTGTAGTAACGTATGCCAACGTCTTGAATATCAAATAGTAGTATGTCAACGTCTTTCAGGTCTTCGGCAGAAGGGCGCCTTTTTTTGCCGTACAATGAAATGACTGGGATGCCTGTTGCGGAATCAATATAATTGTCCACTTTCTCGCCCGCATCAGCTTTGCCGCGGAACCCGTGTTCTGGTCCGAAGGCAATGGCGATTTTAACGCCCAATTTCTGTAAAGAGTCCACCAAATGGGTATTTCCAATCGTTGCCGTATGGTTGGCGAAGATGCCAATTCTTTTGTTTTTCAAAAGGGGCAAATAGACTGCTGTTCTATATGCTGCAGGTATAATGGTCTGGGATTCGCCCATTAAAAACACCGAAATGAAAAATATAGAAAGTAGTAATGATTTCATTTAACAAGTTTAAGAGGCGAAAGTTAACAAAAATACTTGCTCATTTTTGTTTTAGGATTGTACTTTTGCCGCGGAAATCGGTAATTCCTTCAAACGGAAATACCAAACTGTGCTCCACATTTTTCAATTACAAAACAAAAACATGCAACAAGTTAAAAAAGGTGATTCTGTAAAAATACACTATCATGGAAAGCTTACCGACGGTACAACATTTGATTCTTCTGAAGGCCGTGAACCCCTTGAGTTTGAAGTTGGCGGTGGAATGGTGATACCAGGCTTTGACGCTGGCGTTACAGGAATGATTGTGGGTGAGAAAAAAACAATTCATATTCCTTTTGTGGAAGCATATGGACCAAAGCAAGAAGAAATGATTATGGAGTTTCCCAAAGATCGTTTCCCTGCCGATATGGTTGCTGAAGTAGGAATGCAATTGAATATGAGCAATGGCTCTGGTCAGGATTTTCCAGTAGTGATTGTTGACGTTAAAGAAGAAGTGGTTGTTCTAGACGCCAATCATCCACTTGCTGGCGAAGACCTTGTGTTTGACCTTGAACTGGTATCAGTAGAAGGGAAAAGTATGATTATCATGCCTTAAAATAGGAATGCATCTAAAATTATTCAATGAATTCCGGAGTTGATTTTACTGTACTAGAGCGTTTCTTGCGTTATGTGCAAATAGATACCCAGAGCGATCCGGAGTGCTATTCTAGTCCATCCACAGAGAAGCAAAAACATTTATCCAATCTATTAGCAAAGGAACTATTGGATATGGGGATTGTAGACGCACAAACGGATGAGTACGGTTATGTATATGCTAGCATCCCTTCCAATACACAAAAAGTGGTTCCCATTATTTGTTTTTGTGCGCATATTGACACCGCACCAGATTGTAGTGGCACGGATGTGAGACCAATACTGCACCATCATTATAACGGGAAAGACATTTTATTGCCAGATGATCCTGAACAGGTCTTATCTATCGATAAATATCCTTATTTGCAAAAGCATATTGGAAGTACCATCATTACCGCAAGTGGAAAATCATTGTTGGGTGGAGACGATAAAGCAGGTGTTGCCATCATCATGGACCTTGCACATCATTTAATGAATCATCCAGAAATTCCACATGGTACCATTCGTATTTTGTTTACACCCGATGAAGAAGTGGGTAGGGGTACGGATAAACTTGACATGCAAAAATTGGCAGCCGATTTTGGTTATACTTTAGATGGTGGCGAGTTGGGTAGTTTTGAAGACGAAACCTTTAGTGCAGATGTTGTAGTGATAACTATTCATGGCGTGATTGCTCATCCTGGTGATGGGAAAGATAAATTGGTGAATGCTATAAAGATTGCAAGTGAAATAGTTGCGGCTGTTCCTAAATCTACCTGGAGTCCGGAATCAACCTCAGACAAAGAAGGATTTGTGCACCCAGTTTCCATTAACGGAATGTCTGAGAAAGCTAGCGTTGAATGGATTATCCGAGATTTTGATACAGCACAATTAGCTATACATGAACAAAGATTGAAAAAAATTGCTGAGGGGGTTCTTAGTCAATATCCAAAAGCGTCTATGGATTTTGAAGTGCGAGGACAATACCGTAATATGAAAGAAGTATTAGACCAATTCCCACAGGTTAGCGCCTATGCTAAAGAAGCATATAACAGACTAAATATTCCAATAATTCAAAAACCCATCCGCGGGGGAACCGATGGTAGTCGACTTAGTTTTATAGGCCTTCCTTGTGCCAATATATTTACTGGTATGCAAGCCATTCATAGCAAGCAGGAGTGGATTGGTTTAAAAGACATGGAGAAAGCAGTGGAAACTTTGGTGGAACTGGTTCAGGTTTGGGAACATAATAGATCATGCCACTAAAGTAAATACTGGCAGTTTAAATATTAATTTGTAAAACCATTAATTATCCATCATGGTCAAAGTAGTATCAACATTAATATTAGGAATGCTATTGCCAGTTTTGGTGCAGGCGCAATCCGATAAAACCATCCAGGCTTATTTTAAAGAAATACGAGAATCATTTAAAGAAGACAATGCATTTCAAACGGTTGCTTATATAGAACAACGATGGAGATTGTCGGGGAATCAAGGGTTTGATGAGAGCATTCATTTTGTAGAATCGATTTTGAAAAAAGCGGGTTATATCAATGAAACGGTTGCTGCTAAAGATCAACGGCTTACTTATCGAATTGAGAAAAGACCCATGAAACGTTTAACTTGGGAACCAATTGACGCATTATTGGAAATTGTGGGAGATGCTGAACCCTTACTTAAGTTTAGTACCAATAGAAATATGATTGCCATCAATTCGTCCAGTACAACAACTGAGGGGATGATTCTGGAGGTAGTTTATGCAGAGAATACCAGTAAACAAGTTTTGGATAAACTGGACTTGTCCAATAAAATATTATTTGTAGAACAAAGCATTGGACAAGTCTACCGTGCTGCGAATCCTAGAGGAGCAGTAGGTGCATTAGGTTATGCAATACCTGCCTATACACAACCTACAAAGCACGTTAATTCAATTCAGTTTTCTGCCATTCAGCAAGTAGATAGCGTAAACAAAGGCTTTGGGATACTTCTTTCTACTCAAGCAAAAAACAGGTTGAAATTAGCGCTGGAAAAGGGCCCCGTTAAGTTGCGTGTGAAAATTGTAACGAAGCAATACCAGTCGGAGGAACTAACCTTAATTGCAGACATCAAAGGAGACCAACAAGAAGCGGAACGTTTTGTTTTTTCTGCGCATGTGCAAGAGCCGGGTGCTAATGACAATGCTACAGGGGTGGGCACGCTAGCAGAAATGGCTAGAATAGCAGCTGTAATGGTGAAAAAGAAACAGTTCAAACCCGGTAGAAGCATCAGCTTTATCTGGGGCGATGAAATTATTTCTACGAGAAGATATGTAACCGAAAATAAAGCACTGGCAAAAGGTATTCTTTGGGGAATGAGTTTAGACATGGTGGGAGAGGATACTAAAAAAACGGGCGGGACCTTTTTAATTGAAAAAATGCCAGACCCATCTGCCGTATGGACAAGAGGAGATGAAAAGCATTCGGAATGGGGTGGACAACCCTTACCAGAATCTGCCATCGTTCCTCACTATTTCAATGATTTTATATTAAGTAGATCCCTAGACCAAGCGGCCACCAATGGTTGGGTGGTAAAGACAAATCCTTATGAAGGCGGGTCGGATCATACACCCTTTCTTGACGCAAAAATACCAGGATTATTGATGTGGCATTTCACGGATGTGTTTTATCATACCGATGCTGATCGACTCGAAAATGTGTCGGCTTGGGAAATGAAAAATGTGGGTGTAACGGCACTCGTATCTGCTATGGTACTAACAACTGCCAATGAACAAACGAGTGGTTTCTTGTTAAAAGAATTACAACAATCCGCTTTTAAGCGTTTAGAACTAGAATATGTATTGAGTAAGAAAGTTTTATTACAAGGGGGCGATCTTGGTAAGGAATCTCATATCCTTGACACATGGGGGAAATATTATGAAGCGGCAATGGGAAAAATGGACCATTTAATAGTAGGTGAAAAAAATGAGGCTTTTCAAATAGCTATCAAAGAAGCACAATTAGCGGTAACAACAAAAACGCAAACTCTTATTCAATCATTGAAATAAAGTGTAACTTTCAGCATAAATATTTTTGTATGAATTTGCTAATTCAATTTTGGTGGGTGATTCCAATTGTGGTCATCATTTTCAGTGGACTCGTTACGGTTAATCAAGGTACCATTGCCGTGATTACCATGTTTGGAAAATACCGCCGCATTTTAAGGCCGGGATTGAATTTTAAAGTACCCATCTTAGAACAAGTGTTTAAAACAGTGAGCATACAAAATCGCTCGGTTGAACTAGAATTTCAGGCTGTAACACTGGATCAAGCCAATGTGTATTTTAAAAGTATGTTACTGTATTCGGTAATAAATCAAGACGAAGAGTCCATCAAAAACGTGGCTTTCAAATTCATTAGTGATAAGGATCTAATGCAGGCTTTGATAAGAACTGTTGAAGGCAGTATCAGGGGTTTCGTTGCAACCAAAAAGCAAGCAGAAATTCTATTGCAACGCAAAGAGATAGTTGAATTTGTAAAAGAACAAATTGACTTGTCACTTGAAGGCTGGGGTTATCATTTGCAAGACCTCCAAATTAATGACATTACATTTGATCAGGCCATTATGGAAAGCATGAGTAGAGTAGTAGCTAGTAATAACCTGAAAGCTGCTGCTGAAAATGAAGGTCAAGCCTTACTCATTACAAAAACCAAAGCCGCAGAAGCAGAGGGTAATGCCATTAAGATTGCTGCTACTGCAGAGCGAGAAGCGGCTAGGCTACGCGGTCAAGGGGTGGCTTTGTTCCGGGAGGAAGTAGCTAAGGGGATGACACAGGCAGCTGAACAAATGAAGCAAGCCAATTTGGATACTAATGTGATTTTGTTCAGTATGTGGACAGAAGCCATCAAGAACTTTGCCGAGTTGGGCAAGGGTAATATGCTGTTTTTGGATGGCAGTCCAGAAGGTATGCAGAGTACCATGCGCCAAATTATGGGTATGGTTAAAATGAAAGACGATAAGAATATTTAGGAAAGAATTTTCTAAAATGCACCATTTGGAGTAGTTAACGCCGTATGGTGCATTTTTATGATGTGCAAAAGCTTTCCTAAAATAATAAGCCAAAACAATTTTATTCACACTAGGGTTGTTCTTTTGTAATAGCGGTTAATTTTAGCATCACCTTAAACCCATTATGAAATGTACCATCTCCTACAAATAGATAGTTTACAAAAAGCTGCCACAGCACTGGCTGCCCCCGAAAAAATTTCAATGTGGAGTCTTTTAGAGAAAGGGGGTTTTATCATGTATCCATTATACTTGTTGTTGATAGCGGCCATTTTTGTTTTTGTTGAAAGACTCATCGCCATACAAAAAGCTTCAAAGATTGAGCCCAATTTCATGAATATTATTCGTGACAATATTGTTTCGGGAAATATCAGCGCTGCTAGAAATTACACAAGAAATACCAATAATCCCGTTTCAAGAATGATTGATAAAGGGATGCAAAGAATTGGTAAGCCAATTGATGCTATTGAGAAGAGCATGGAGAATGTAGGTAAACTTGAAATGTACCAAATGGAAAGAAACCTTTCTATCCTTTCTTTGATTGCAGGCATTGCACCTATGTTTGGATTTTTAGGAACTATTATTGGGATGGTTCAGTTATTCTATGGAATTGCTTCAACAGGTGAATATACTTTGAACACTATTGCAGGTGGCATTTATACAAAAATGATCACATCCGCCACGGGTTTAATTATTGGTTTGATTGCTTATGTAGGGTATAATTACATGAGTACACAAATAGACAAAACAGCGAATAAAATGGAGATGGCAAGTGCCGAATTCATGGACATTCTTCAAGAGCCTACCCACTAGGGAAACCGAATTAGTATATGAACATCAGAAAAAGATTAAGAACCCATCCTGAAGTGCACACTGGCGCATTGAATGATATATTGTTCATACTCTTGTTGTTTTTCTTAATAGTATCTACACTAGCCAATCCTAATGTGATCAAGGTTTCAAACCCAAAGGCCAAGGCAGATACCAAATCGAAACAAACTGTTGTTATAACGGTAGATAAAGACCAGCAACTATTTCTAGGATCCAAAAAATTGACCATCGAAGCGCTAGAGCCTGAGCTGAAATTATTTCTAGCAAAGGAAACAGAAAAGCCGTCTGTTGTCATCAATGGAGATAGTACTTCTCATTTGGGGACCTCTATTAAATTGATGCAACTAATTAAAAAATTAGGCGCCACACCAGTAATGGCAGTTGACAATAATGGGATCAAATAGCTTGCGCTTTCAGCATTCGATCTTTTCCTTGCAAATCTTTTTTTAACTCGGTAAAAAATCCTCCCTGTTGAAAAAGAATGGCTAACTCATTGCCAAGTGCTTCGTTAAACTCCATATAAATAGCGCCATTTACGGACAAATGACCCTTGCCAAATGCCAGTATTTTTTTATAAAAAATGAGTGCATCATTGTCTGGAACAAATAATGCCAAGCTAGGTTCAAATGCTACAACATGCGGCAACATGGTTGTTTTTTCTGATTCTTTTATATAAGGTGGATTACTAACAATGATGTCATAAGAACCGAACTCATTCCATTTAGTGTCATCTAAAAAATCGCATTCTTTTAATTCGATATTGCATTGTAAGGAAAGCGCATTTTTCTTTGCAACTGCTAGTGCCGCTTTGCTGATATCAATTGAAAGCACAGTACAAGCCTCCATATTTTTTTTCAAAGTAATAGGGATACATCCACTTCCCGTTCCTATATCTAATACACGAAGGCCCGGAATATTTACCTGTTCACTAATTATCCATGCGGTTAATTCTTCTGTTTCGGGTCTGGGTATTAATACCGCCTCATTGACATAAAATGGCATGCCCGCAAACCAGGCTTCACCCAATACATATTGAATGGGTTTGCAGGTCTTCAATGCTGTTAGATATTGGTGATGGATCATTATTTGAGGGTCCTGTAACACTTGTTCCTTGTGCATGATTCGGTCTATTCTATTCAGACCTGTTATAGACTCCATGACCATATTTGCAATGGTGGATGCTTCTCGCTTTTCATAGATGGTTTGCAAGGTTTGCGCCAAATCTCGATAGGCAAATTCAATAGTCATGCTGCAATGTTAGCACCATTTGGTTATTTTTGTAGATTCAACATGATGAATATTCCAGAAAACTATATGCGTAGATGCCTTGAACTGGCCCAATTGGGCGCAGGTCATGTGGCACCCAACCCAATGGTAGGTGCCGTTCTGGTACACAATAATAACATTATAGGAGAGGGCTACCATGAAAAATACGGTGCTGCACACGCAGAAGTGAATTGTTTGAACAACGTAAAAGCTACAGACCAACACCTCATTTCAACAGCTACACTATATGTTTCATTAGAACCCTGTGCACATTTTGGTAAAACGCCTCCCTGCACTAATTTAATTATACAAAAGAAAATCCCGAAGCTGGTCATAGCATGTAGAGACCCTTTTAAAGAAGTGAACGGAAAAGGTATTGCTCAATTGAAAGATGCAGGTGTGGAGGTTACGGAAGGCGTCTTAGAAAAAGAAGCCTTAGCATTAAATAAGCGATTTATCCTGTTTCATCAACAAAAACGCCCTTATATTATTTTGAAGTGGGCTGAGACTGCTAATGGGAAAATGGCATTACTTTGTGATGAACGCTTGATGATTAGTAATGAATTTACCAATCGGATCGTGCACCAATGGAGGTCTGAGGTGTCGGCAATTTTAGTTGGAACCAATACTGCAAAAAAAGACAATCCAATATTGGATAATCGTCTTTGGGAAAATGCCCCACCCATTCGCATGGTGATTGATAGAAATTTAAAGCTTGCTTCAAATTTGCATTTGATGGACGGATCCATTCCAACTATTGTTTGGAATGAACTAAAAAACGAAGTACAGCAGCAACTTGGTTTTATACAATTAAAGCCAGGTAAAGATTTGATGCCACAAATTTTAGAAGCTAGTTACCATGCAGGCATACAAAGTATTTTAGTGGAAGGAGGAGCTAAATTATTGCAGTCCTTAATTGACAATGGTAACTGGAACGAAGCAAGGATTATTAAAAATGAATCCCTTCATCTAGATACTCGCTTAGCTTCGTTAGATGCGCCGGTATTAACACGAGAAAAATGGATGTACTCAAAAAAAATATTTACAGATCAGATCCATTATTATCAAAAAAAGGGTGACCTCTAAATCTACCATTCAGCCATGTTCTATTTATTGGGAAGCATTATATTAACAAGTTACCTAACGCTTTCGTTCAAAGTTTGTGAGCGTTATGGGGTTTCTATATTTCAGGCTATTGTATTCAACTATATTACCTGCGTGATTACGGGTTCTATTGTGAATGGTTCTTTTCCTATAAATCAAGAGTCTGTTCAAACAGCATGGTTTAAATGGGCTTGTTTAATGGGGGTTTTGTTTATTTCCATTTTTAATGTAATTGGACTAACCGCACAAAAAATGAGTGTAGCGGTTGCGTCGGTGGCTAATAAATTGTCTTTAATAATTCCAGTGGTATTATCTGTGTATTTATACCATGAAACCGTACAAGGATGGAAATTAGTAGGGGTTATTTTAGCACTTATAGCAGTTGTGTTAACTTGTTATCCAAATAAAAAAAATGCATCTGACCAACACCTTTATCACAATAAATGGGAATATTTGCTTCCCCTCATTTTATTTTTAGGAAGTGGTTTACTTGACGCATTGATCAATCATGTACAGCAAACTTATGTGAACGAAGAAAATAGTAATGCGTATTTAATATCAGGGTTCTTTTCGGCTTCTGTAATCGGGCTTTCAGTGCTTATCATTCAATACCTCAATAAAAAACAAAGATTTCAATTCAAGCATTTATTGGCTGGTATACTCATTGGAATTCCCAATTATTTTTCCATTTGGTGTTTAGTGAAATTTCTTAAAAATAGTCCATGGGAAAGTAGTGCAAGTATTCCTGTAAATAATATGGGTATTGTACTTTTTAGTTCTGTAGTGGCATGGATTTTGTTTAAAGAAAAACTGTCTCGCTTGAATTGGATGGGTGTGGCACTTTCCTTATTGGCTATTTTTCTCATTGCATTTGGCACTAAAATATAATTATGGCAGACGCTTATCAGACCATAGAAAAAACTGCATTTGCTGAGTTTAAAGACAGAGGAAGTAAGTTTATTGCTTATGCATACCCTATACAAAATACGGATCAATTTAAAATGCATTTGGTTGAACTAAAGAAAGCCAATCCCAAAGCAGTGCACTTCTGTTTTGCATACCGACTAGGGCTGGGTGGCAATAATTTTAGGGTTAGTGATGATGGAGAACCTAGTGGTAGTGCGGGGCGTCCTATACTAGGGCAGATTGATAGCAAAGAAATAACCAATACAGCAGTAATAGTTGTGCGCTATTTTGGCGGAACATTATTGGGTGTGCCTGGGTTGATCAATGCGTATAAAACGGCTACTATCATGGCCTTGCAATTGGTGCCTATTGTAGAGAAAGCAATAGAAATCAATTATGAGTTACAGTGTAATTATACACACTTAAATGATGTAATGACTATCTGCAAACAGTTTGGTTGTACGGTACTTGGACAAGAGCAACAATTGTTTTGTTTATTGAGAGTGGGTATCCCAAAAGCACGACTCAACGAAGTCTTATTCAAACTAAATGATATGCACCATGTTGATATAAAACTATTGCCAGCCTAATGCTTAACAGGTTTAATATGAATGCTCCTTAGGGATAAAACGCAATAGCATAATTGGAGTGAACTTTATGTTTTATGCTTTGCCAACAAGTTGATAAAGTAAGCTACCCGTAATTTCTTTGATGAAATACTTCCAATATTCTAGCAGTCGCACATCAGGATAAAGCCATTCATAAATAGGTTTTACTTCTTCATATTCAAAATAGTTACAAGGGAAGGGCTGTATGTTAATTCTTGCTTTTTCAAAAAGCCTAATAGACCTTGGCATATGCAGGGCTGATGTAATTAAAACAAAAGGTCCTTTTAATTGCATTGAATCTATTAATGCCTTTGTAAAAAACGCATTTTCGTAAGTGTTTTTTGAACGATGTTCCAAAAGAATATCAGCTGCGGGGATGCCATTTTTTAATAACTCTTCAGATAGAAAAATGGTTTCGGGTCGGCTGTTATTCATATTTCCACTGCCACCTGTAACGATAATTTTTTTAATGATGCCTTGATGGTAAAGGTTCACAGTAGCTATAAAACGATCAGATGATTCCGCAAAAAATCCCTTGTTGTTTTTGTCATAACCTGATAATCCGCCTAATAATATACCCGTTTCAAATTGTTGTTCTTTGCTAAATGAAACAGGCTTTGCTTGATAGGCCATGATACTTTGATGGTATAGAAAAGGATTGCTAAAAAGGAGGAACAAACCAATCATCATTAGTTTGATATTTCTTTTGATTATTGGTTTCTTTGAAAGAAAAAATAAAATCAGTAAGAGAAATATCCAAGCAGAAGGGGCTAAAAAAAAGGTGAATATTTTTGATAGTACAAACATGAACATTATTTAAATCTTGCACTAACAACTAGGTCTTTGCTGCCAGGAGTATGCACATAAAATCCTTCCCCTGTTTTAACACCAAGCTTACCTGCCATGACCATATTCACCAATAGAGGGCAGGGTGCATATTTTGTATTGCCGAATCCTTCATATAGGGTATTGAGGATACTGAGACAAACATCCAGTCCAATGAAATCAGCCAACTGTAAGGGCCCCATTGGATGCGCCATTCCTAATTTCATAATGGTATCTATAGATTCAACGCCAGCAATGCCTTCATACAAACTACAGATAGCCTCATTGATCATGGGCATCAAAATTTTGTTGGCAATAAATCCAGGATAGTCATTCACAACGCAGGGTACTTTCCCCAAGCTTTTACTAAGGGCAACTATTTGTTCCGTAACGCTCGCGTCAGTGGCATAGCCATTAATGATTTCAACCAGTTTCATCACCGGAACTGGATTCATAAAGTGCATGCCAATCACCAATTGTGGCCTACTCGTTACAGAGGCAATTCTGGTAATTGAAATGGAAGAAGTATTACTGGCCAAAATGCAATCTTTGGGAGCAAACTTGTCTAATTGAGAAAAAATTTTAAGTTTGAGTTCTGCATTTTCAGTAGCCGCTTCCACCACTAAACCTGCATTTTTTACGCCATCTTCTATAGTTTCACAAATACTAAGGTTAGCAAGGGTAGTTGCTTTTTCTGTTTCGGTCAGACGGCCTTTGGCAATTTGCCTGTCGAGGTTCTTGCCAATAGTGTTTAAAGCTTTAGTCAATTGTTCTTTGCTTACATCTACCAATGTAACGGCAAATCCATTTTGAGCAAACACATGCGCTATGCCATTTCCCATGGTACCAGCGCCAATGACACTTATTTGTTTGTTATCCATACAAAAGAATTGGTCATAAATATAGTGGCTATTTCTTACTCTTGAAATCGCCTCTTTTCCATGCTTTTACAAAGTCGGCCCAAGCAGCGGGGTTGAAGATATTATTGGGTGGTACTTGACCGCTGTAATAGTATTTATTGGCTTGTTGGCGCATCTGATAATTGATGGCTTCCCTACCATCTGCAGGTAAACTTGCTATTAAAATTCTGCGTTGCGACTCATCCACATTCTTACGCGCAATTTCATAAGCATCATCTGGAATAACGTTGTTGACAAAGTCTCGTTCAAACTGTTCTCTAGTTGGTCGCGGTTTTAAAATAGTAGCTGGTAGGTAAACGGTATCAGTAACCAACAATTGAATCCAGGTAAATTGGTTGCCAGTAAGGTTTTTGGGAATTGAAATGCTATAGTTTTTAAAGCCTATACAAGAAAAAGTGATTCTATCTCCTTTCATCACAACAATGGAAAAAACACCGTCGGAACTAGAAATGGTACCTCTTCCTTTGCCCTCTACAATAATACTGGCCGAGCCAATACCTCTAAGGCTATCGGCCGTCATAACAACGCCATTAAATTGCACTACTGAGTCGCGGTAAGGGTTGCTTTCTGTGTTTTCTTGTGCATTTGCAGCGAAAACGAGCAATTGAAAGGCCAAGATGGTAAAAATGGGTAGCAGTTTCTTCATCGGGTCAAAAATACAAAGCGTTTTTTACTAAACCATTCGAAGGTCGTTTCTTTATTTAAACTAGTTGATTTAGAACAAAGTAAGGCTGCAAGCGGTTAACTTTGCGCCTAAATCGCTTTTTTAACAAAAACTTTCGTGATGACAGAAGCCGACATTTTACAAGCATTGAGTAATGTACAGGAACCTGATTTGGGTAAAGACCTGGTAACCTTGAACATGATCAAGGATATTGCCATAGATGGTAATAAGGTAAGTTTTACCATTATTTTGACTACGCCAGCTTGTCCAATGAAGGATATGATGCGCACTGCAAGTGAGAATGCCATCAAATTTTTAGTGAGTAAGGAAGCAGCAATTACCGTGAATTTCACCTCGAATACGAGTTCTATCCGCAAAGACAATAAGGAAGTATTGGGTGGGGTTAAAAACATTATTGCGGTGGTTAGTGGTAAGGGTGGGGTAGGAAAGAGTACGGTTTCGGCTAATCTTGCACTTGCGTTGGCTGAAGGTGGTGCTACAGTGGGATTGATGGACGCCGACATTTATGGACCAAGTGTACCCATTATGTTTGGTGTAAGGGGAGAACGTCCTTTGATGAAAGACAAAGACGGAAAGGGAATGATTATACCCTTGCAAAAGCATGGCATTAGTTTGATGAGTATAGGATTGTTGGTAGATGAAAAGAATGCGGTTGTTTGGCGTGGTCCAATGGCCAGCAGTGCCATCAAACAATTTGTAACGGATGTTGATTGGGGTGAATTGGATTATTTGGTGATTGATATGCCCCCAGGTACAGGTGATATACATTTAACCCTGATGCAAACCGTACCAGTAACTGGGGTGGTGATTGTAACTACGCCACAAAATGTAGCGTTGGCAGATGCAAAAAAAGGGATAGCTATGTTTGGACAAGCAAAGATTAATGTACCCATTATTGGATTGGTGGAGAATATGTCTTATTTCACCCCTGCTGAGCTTCCTGAGAATAAGTATTATTTGTTTGGAAAAGAGGGCGGCAAGCGATTAGCGGATGAATATGATTTGCCCTTTCTTGGACAAATTCCATTGGTGCAATCTATCAGAGAAGGTGGGGATATCGGAATTCCTACAATGGTGAGTGATGATGAGTTGACCAAAAAAGCCTTCCGAGACTTCACTTCAGCTGCAGTTAGAAATATCGCCATGCGAAATGCACATATGCCAAAAACTTCCTTGATTGAGGTTACAGAATAAATAGAATATAATATTGTAGCAACAATTTATAAATAGTAAGAAAGACCCTTTCCAAATACGGAAGGGGCTTTTTTATATTTATCTTCGATAGATGTATGATATTAAGTATTTTAAAGAAGAGGATCCTGAAGCAGTTATAGCCTTCATGAAAGCACATCCCTTTATTGTATTAACTGGTACTGATGCTAATCATCAACCCATTGCCACACATATTCCTGTGTTGATGGAAGAAAGGGAAGGAAAAATATTTTTACAAGCACACGTAATGCGGAAGCAAGACCATACCAATGGATTTGAAATGAATCCAGATGTATTGGCCATTTTTCATGGTGCAAATACATATGTCAGTGCAAGTTTGTACGAAACTAAACAGGTAGCTAGCACTTGGAACTATCAAGCCGTGCATGCAAGAGGAGTCATTCGTTTTTTGGATGATGCAGGTTTATATGATTTGTTGGTAAGACTAACCGCACATTTTGAAACAGATCCAACATCGCCCGCACAAGTGAAGCACTTAGATGAAACTTATGTTAGAAATAATATGAAGGCCATCATTGCTTTTGAAATTGAAGTGACCGATTTAAAGCATGTGTTTAAATTGAGTCAGAACCGTGATAAGCAAAGCTTTGAAAATATCAGCAATCATTTACAAAAAGGGGATAGTGAATCACAAAAAATAGCGGAAGAAATGGAGAAGCGAAAGGCGCAAATTTTTAAATAATGAAAAGCTATTCTATGCGTTCCTTAAAATTTTTCTTAAGCACAAGTTGTTTTGTTTTTATCGTCTTTAGTTATGCCTGTATGAACAGTAAAGTACCACATAGTGCCGTTTTGTACCCCCAGCAATTTGATAAACAAGGGCATAGGGGGGCGAGGGGACTAATGCCCGAAAATACCATTCCTGCTATGTTAAAAGCTATAGACCTTGGGGTAACTTCCTTAGAAATGGATGTTTGTTTTAGTAAAGACGGACAAATTTTTTTGAGTCATGAACCATTTTTCAATCATGAAATAACTACTAAACCCAATGGAGATAGTATTGATATCAAACAAGAGAAAGCATTCAATATGTATCAAATGGAATATGCAGAGATTGTCAAATATGATGTTGGTCTAAGAGTAAATCCACGTTTTCCTGAACAGAAAAAAATCCCAGCAGTAAAGCCCTTGTTAACAGATGTTTTTGATGCGGTAGTAGCCTATTGCAAAAAGCATCAAAAGTCCATTCCTGCTTTCAATATTGAAACCAAAACACAGGTAGCCACCGATGATTTGTACCATCCTCAGCCAAGTGTTTTTGTAACAAAACTCATGGACCTGATCAAGGGCAAGCAAATGGAATCAAAAGTGATTATCCAGTCTTTTGATACCAGAACATTGCAATATTTACATGAAAAATATCCTTCAATTCAAACAGCATTATTGATTGAAGGCAATCATAAAAATACATTTGCCATACAATTAAAAGAATTGGGTTTTCTGCCTAGCATTTATAGTCCGGCTTTTCAATTAGTAACACCTCTTCTAGTGAAGCAATGTCATGATGCAGGTATGAAAATTATTCCTTGGACTGTAAACAACCTTTCTACTATTCAAGCCCTAAAGAAAATGGGGGTAGATGGCATTATCAGCGATTACCCTAACTTGTTCAATTAACTTGTAATCCCTATAAATTGTTGCTAACTTTGCAACAATATGCAAAAAATTATTATCACTTTAGATGGATATTCCTCCTGTGGAAAAAGCACATTGGCCAGGCAGTTGGCAAATGAATTAAATTATGTGTTTATAGATTCCGGGGCAATGTATCGTGCCATTACTTTGTATTTTTTGCGCCAACATATCGATTGGAATGAACCATCAAAAGTAGTAAAGGCTTTAAGTGAGATAACACTCTATTTTCAATACAATGCAATTACAGGAAACTCCGACATGTTCTTAAATGGCGAGGACGTAGAACCACTTATCAGAGACATGTTGGTAAGCGAACATGTAAGTGAAGTGGCTGCATTAAAAGAAGTACGAGAGTTTGGCGTGGCGCAGCAACAGTTTATGGGTTTGTCAAAAGGAATTGTGATGGATGGAAGGGATATTGGTACCACTGTATTTCCCAATGCTGAATTAAAAATGTTTGTAACAGCTGACCCCGCTGTTAGGGTAGAAAGAAGGTATAAAGAGCTTTTTGCAAAAAATCCAAGCATCAGTTTAGAAGACGTAAAAGCAAATTTAGAAATGCGTGATTATACGGACAGTAATCGTGAGTTTAGTCCACTTAGAAAAGCTGCTGATGCAATAGAATTGGACAATAGTAATTTATCAAGGGAAGCGCAATTAGAGATTGTGTTGAACTGGGCGAAAACTAAAATTTCTTCTTAGGAGGAAATCAACCAATAAGATTCTCCATTCGATGTTTTCAAATGGGTAAAGTTAATATCGATAGAATTGAAGTCAGTAATCACTTCTTTTGCACCCGCTTCAAGCAGCGCGTTAGCATAATATAAATCACCAATTCCTATTACTTGCATGCCTGCTGCCACTGCAGATTGAATGCCACTAATCGCGTCTTCAAAAACCAAACAAGCCGAAGGATGCAGCCCTAGTTTTTCAGCCATTTTTAAATAAGGTTCTGGGTGAGGTTTGCCATTTGTTACATCGTGTGCAGTAATGAAATGATGGAAGTCTTTAGACACATCAATATGTTCAAGCATTTGAATCATCCTATCGTGGTGTGAACTGGTAACTACACCAATTGGAAAATTAATAGCAGTTAGGTTTTTAATAAAATCTTGTACTCCTGAAACGCCTTCTGGGCGCATATTGCAGTCGAATAAATAGCCAGCTTCAGCAATTTCTTTTTTTCTTTCATTAGAAACATGGCCAAATAGTCCTTCAATAGTTGCAGTAACTTTCCTGCCATAAACCCATTCCATTATTTGGGCAACAGTTAAAGTGATTTGTTCTTTCTTGGTCCATTCCTGCCAAAAAGTAACGATTGCTGGATTAGAATTGATAATAACGCCATCAAGGTCGAATATGATTGCTTTGATATTTTTAGACATGGTTAAGCTTCAATTGAATCAAAAACGGTTACTTTTTTCCAAAGATGTTTACAGGTATCTATAAAATGCAAGTGAATAGGATCAATTTGATAGGCATCTTGGTCGGCTTTATGGGCAAATATGGCCAACCAAGAAAAGTGGTAACTGGTTTCAATTACATCTGTATCTGTTCTATCGGTTGGGGCTGGAATTCCAATATGGAATTGTTGGATAGAGGGAACCATACTTAATTTTTTAAGTCCTTCTAATAAAGCAGCATGGTCTTCAGTACTTGTTGGATTTTCTAACCAAAAATAAACGTGGTGAATAAATAAATCATGTGTTAACATAGGTATTGATTTTTAATGCTGAAATATTTATAAAACTTCAGCATTGGAAGGGTTAAATAATTTGGTCGGTGATTTTTCCGGTGTTTTTGTTTTTTAAGATTAATTTCTTAGCACCAAAATGTGTCATTTCTTCTTTAATAAGCCAATGATCTGCATCGTATTCTACCAGATGACTTTCTTTGGTGAGGTTGGTTTGTCCCCTCCAAATATCCAATTGAACGGGTTCCCATAGTTTTGTTTTAGCCGATTTATAGGCGGCGTCTAAAATGGCATTAACAACATATCCATCGTAGAATGTTTCTTTTGGTGCTTCCCCTTTTTCAATGGCATTAAACATGTCCATAAACATATGGTTATAGCCCAACTCATTCAGTTCGTCTCCAACGGGGAAGAGCCATCCTGTATTACTTTCTGCTTTTTCTGCAATGTAATCGCCTCCATTACCAGTTGTGAACATATCAAAACCAGTTCTTAAGAAACTATTGATCCAGATGGTGCCTTCGGTACCCATTACTTCGTCGCGCAGGTCCAATCCCCCGCGGAAGGTCCAGCTCACTTCAAACTGTCCAATTGCACCATTTTCATATTTCACCAAACCAATGGCATGGTCTTCGGCATCTATGGGTTTGACTTGTGTATCTGCCCAACACATCACTTCCACTGGTTTAATGTCTTTGCCAATATAACTGCGAGAAATCTCTACACAATGACATCCAAGGTCAAGGATACATCCACCTCCAGCTTGTTCAATGTCCCAAAACCAATCGCTATGTGGACCTGGATGTGTTTCCCTTGACTTTGCCCAAAGAATCCTACCTAATGCGCCTTCGCGCACACTGGCAGAGGCTTTGATAAATTTTGGGGTATAGACTAAGTCTTCTAAATAACCATTAAAAATACCGGCCTCTTCAACGGCCAGCAACATGCGTTTGGCTTCTTCGGCATTGCGACCCAATGGTTTAGTGGTCATAACTGCTTTCTTGTGTTTACAACAAAGCATTACTGCCGCTTCGTGTAAATTATTGGGGAGTGCAATACATACTATGTCAACATCTGGATGAGCAATGGACGCTTCCATTGTAGTTGTCCAGTGCACACACTGATAATCGTCCGAAAACTTTTTGGCACTCTCTTCTCTTCTAGAATAGATACTCACTACTTTATCGCGCGATCTATATCCTTGTAATGCATCTGCATAAAATCTTCCTATGAAGCCCGAACCAAGCATGGCAATTCTTTGCATACTAAAAAGTTTTGTTTTTGTTTTCTTTAAAGAATAGGATAAAATAAATTAACACAGCTAGTGCAATATAAGCGGGTACAAGCCAGATACTTTGCCAATCATGCGTAGTATTAGTTTTATAATGATCAACGGTATACCCAGAAAACCAAGTACCAATGAACATTCCAACGCCATAGGTGGCAAAAGTAAATAAGCCTTGGGCTGCATTTTTTATTTTTTCGCCAGCTTTCTTTTCAGTGTACATATAACCTGTTACAAAAAAGAAATCGTAGCAGATGCCGTGTAAAATGATACCAGTATACAACATCCAAGTATTGTTTCCTGCATCGCCAAAAGCAAAGAAAATATAGCGTAGGATCCAGGCAGTTATGCCCATGACCAGCATTTTTTTAACGCCAATTCTATTGAAAAGAAATGGGATGGCAAGTATAAATATTGCTTCCGAAACTTGACCCAAGGTCATTTTGCTAGCTGCATTTTCAATTTGAATTTCATTCAAGAAGGTATTTGCAAAGCCATAATAAAAAGACAATGGAATACAAACGAGTATGGCTGCAAGGAAGAATATGAAATAGGGCCTTTCTTTGAATAACACAAATGCTTCTGTGCCAAAGCTATTTTTTGATGCTTCAGTTTGAGCTTTTGGTGGGGTATTGGGCAAAACAAAACTCAGACATCCTAGAAGCGCAGAAACACCAGCAGCAAGATAAAATGTGGTAGACGTTTTTTCGATGTCTAATTGACCTATGAGCACACCTGCCACAATCCAACCAAGTGTACCGAAAACACGAATCCAAGGAAACTGTTTGCCAGCATCTGTCATTTGTGAAAAAGCGATGCTATTGCTGAGTGCTATAGTAGGCATGTAGAGTAGTGCATAGAAAAGAATGACCCAATAAAAACTACTACTATTTTCCATACTTGTGGCCATAAATAATAAAACGGCGCCAAGTAAGTGCAATACTCCCATGATTTTTTGTGCGGCAAAATATTTATCGGCCACTAATCCTACAAAAAAGGGCGAAATCATGGTAGCAATTGCTAATGCACTATAGGCTGCGCCAATTTCAACACCTGTGGCGTGTAGGTGTTCACTCATATAAGTGCCCATTGTGACATACCAGGCGCCCCAAATAAAATATTCCAAAAACATCATGAGGGAAAGTAGGCTACCTGTTTTTGCTTTCATAAGGCTGATGGTATTTTGCTTTAGTTTTGTTAGATTTAACGCGGATAAAGGTTTGAATGATTTAATAAAACATAAAGAACGAGTGCCAATTTAAATAAAATAAACGATAAACAGCCATCATGAAAAAATACCCTTCCCTATTTATTTTAGTCTTGTTTGTATTTTGCTTATTCTCATTTGATGCGAATAAAAAACAAAAGAAAATTTTGGTGTTTAGTCGAACTACAGGTTTCTATCATAAATCCATACCAGCCGGTGTTGCAGCATTGCAAAAAATTGGATTGGACAATAGTCTAACCGTTGATACAACAACGGATGCAAATTTTTTCAACGACAAGCAATTACAGCAATACGCAGCAGTAGTTTTTATGAGTACTACAGGAAATGTGTTGAATGATGAACAACAAGTTGCCTTTCAAAAATATATTCAAAATGGAGGAGGCTTTGTAGGTGTGCATGCTGCAACGGATACGGAATACGATTGGCCATGGTACAACAAGCTGGTTGGTGCTTATTTTAAAAGTCACCCTAAACAACAAGAAGCGGTTTTAAATGTGTTGGACAAAAGTCATATTTCCACCATGCATTTGCCCAAAGAGTGGAAACGGTTTGATGAATGGTACAATTTTAAAAGCATTCAGACTGATTTGCATGTATTAATTACTATTGATGAAAAGAGTTATACAGGTGGCATTAATGGCGATTTTCATCCCATGGCTTGGTGGCATGATTTTGATGGGGGAAGGGCTTTCTATACAGAATTCGGACATACCGATGAATCTTTTGTAGATCCATTGTTTGTGCAGCATTTAACAGGTGGGATAGCTTATGCCATCAATAAAAAGAAAATCAACTAATACAAAGCAAATTAGCACAGTTCAAAAGTAGATCTGTTTATGAATCTTGAAAAAAGCTATCTTTTTTCAAGATAATTCCTATTTTTATCCTAATAAAGGATAAAAATATCTTTTATTAGCTTTCATTCGTACTTTTGCCCAAATTGAAAATCGCTGATTATGATTCAACAAAGTTTATCCGAAAAATTAGCAGCATTTACTGCGGCAGACGAATTAAAAGCAGCAGGTTTGTATCCTTATTTTCGTTCCATTGAAGAAAACCATGATACAGAAGTAGTGATTGATGGAAAACGGTTGTTGATGTTTGGGTCTAATAGCTATATGGGTCTTACCAACCATCCAAAAGTTCTAGAAGCCGCAAGAAAAGCATTGAATCGTTATGGTAGTAGTTGTTCTGGCTCTCGGTTTCTTAACGGAACTTCTAAACTACATATTGAGCTGGAAGAAAAACTAGCCGACCATTTGGGAAAAGAGGCCGCGCTTACTTTCACTACAGGTTTTCAAACAAATCTAGGTACCGTTGCTGCCATTACGGGTAGAAGTGGTTACTTAATATTGGATGAGTTAGACCACGCTTCAATTATTGAAGGTAGCAGACTTTCTTTTTCTAAAGTGCTCAAGTATGCTCATAATGATATGAAGCATTTAGAAAATTTATTGAAGTCGATTCCTACAGATAAAATTAAAATGATTGTTGTTGACGGAGTGTTTAGTATGGAAGGCGACCTCTGTAAACTTCCCGAAATAACACAACTTGCTCAAAAATATGGCGCCACAGTAATGGTGGACGATGCCCATTCGTTGGGTGTATTAGGTGAACTTGGAAAAGGAACGGCCGATCACTTCGGACTAACCGACGAAGTAGATTTAATCATGGGTACCTTTAGTAAATCATTGGCGTCTGTGGGTGGGTTCATTGCTTCTACTTCAGAAGTGGTTAATTATTTAAAACACCATGCCCGTCCCATGATCTTTAGTGCTTCTATGCCACCTGCAGCAGCAGCGGCGGCCATGGCAGCACTTGAAATTATTCAGGATGAGCCAGAACGACTAGATCAGTTATGGTCCAACACAAAATATATTTCAAAAGCCATCAAAGAAATGGGCTTTGATCTCAATCAAACGGAAACGCCCATCATTCCTATTTATATACGTGATAACCAACTTACTTTCAAAATCACACAACGCTTATTTGAAGAAGGAATTTTTGTGAATCCTGTTGTATCCCCTGCAGTTAGCAGTGAATCCTCTTTGATTAGAATGTCCATTATGGCAACTCATACCAAAGAACAATTGGATAGGGCAATTGGCAAATTGGAAAAACTGTCTAGTTTATTGCATGAGAAAGCAAGCTATCTTTAAGGATAAATTGTTTGCATGAAGATTGAAATCAAGGAAGTATTAGATAAAAAGCAATTGAAAGCTTTTATTCAATTGCCTTATCGCTTATACAATAGAAATCCTTATTACGTACCGCCTTTGAAATTTGATGAAGAAGGGACTTTAAGAAAAGACAAAAATCCGGCGTTTGATTACTGCGAAGCAAGGTACTGGCTAGCGTATAAGGGTGATAGGGTTGTAGGAAGAGTAGCAGGAATCTTAAACAATGCTTTTATTGAAAAATGGCAAAATAAATATTTGCGTTTTGGATGGATTGATTTTGAAGAAGACCTCAACATTGCGAAGGCATTGATGTTTGAAGTTGAAAATTGGGCTAGAGAAAAAGGGATGGATGCGGTACATGGTCCACTTGGTTTTACAGATCTTGACCATGAAGGAATGTTGGTGCATGGATTTGACCAAGTAGGAACACTAGCAGCAATTTATAATTATCCATACTACCCAGATTTTATGGATCAGTTGGGATATATAAAAGACGTTGATTGGGTGGAATACCAAATACGACTTTCTAAAAAGGTCCCAGAAAATTTAGAAAAAATGGCTTCCATAGTAATGCGCCGTTTAAACCTAAGTTTGGTGAAAGCCAAAAAAGCCAAAGACATACTCCCCTATACAAATGAAATATTTCAACTCATCAATTCAGCCTATGCGGACCTTTATGGTGTGGTTCCTTTAACAGAAAAACAAATTCAATATTATACCAAGCAGTATTTTTCGTTTATCAAAACAGCGTTCGTACCCCTGGTTTTAGATAGCAAGGGTAAATTAATTGCGTTTGGTATAACTATGCCTTCCTTATCCATTGCACTGCAGAAAGCGAATGGCTCATTATTGCCCTTTGGTTTTGCACATATTTTGAAAGCCTTGCATAAAAACAATCGTGCCGATTTATATTTGGTGGCGGTTGACAAAGCTTATCAAGGAAAAGGCGTAAATGCATTATTGATGTATGAAGTGAATAAAACTTTTGTAAAGATGGGCATTGAATATGTTGAATCTAATCCAGAGCTTGAGTCGAATGTGAAAGTGCAATCTATTTGGGATCATTATCAAGCAGTTCAACACAAAAGACGCCGATGTTTTATCAAACAATTGGCTAATTAAAATTTATTAAAGGATGCAAAAAAATATTTTGGTCACAGGCGCCAGTGGTTTTATTGGTAGCTTTTTGATAGAGGCTGCTTTGAAAAGAAATTACCAGACTGTTGCGGGTTTAAGGGCAACAAGTAGTAAAAAATACTTAACTGATCCTGCAGTTCGTTTTCTGGACATGGATTTTAGTACAGACGAATCTTTAGATCAGGCAATCCAAACTTTTGTAACTAGTTATGGGAACATACATTATGTGATTCACAATGCAGGTGTTACTAGGGCTAAGAAAAATGATGAATACGACAAAGTGAATTTCGAAAATACACAACGCTTTGTTGCTGCGTTACAAAGAAACCAGCAAGTGCCTATAAAATTTGTTTTAATCAGTAGTCTAGCTGCATATGGACCTGCTCAAAACAATCAATCCGTTACTGTTTATCATGCAAAGAAACCTTTAACAGCTTATGGTAGGAGTAAATTAAAAGCGGAAACATTTTTGTTTAGTCAACCCGATTTCCCTTTTGTTATTATTAACCCTACCACTGTATACGGGCCTAAAGACAAGGACGTTTTTTTCTTGATTGAATCTATACATAAAGGAATTGAAATGTACATTGGTCACAGAAAACAGCGTTTGAGTTTTGTACACGTAGAAGACCTTTGTAATGCCATTTTTTTAGCAATGGAATCCAGTGCATTACAAAGCCAGTTTTTAATATCAGACCTGCAAGTTTATACCAGTGCAGAATTTAATCTGCACGTGAAAAATATTCTCCAGAAAAAAACCATATCACTTGTGTTTCCCATTTGGTTGGTTAGGTCTATAGCGGTTGTTGTTGAAACCATTGGTAAAATCAGTGGTAAAGTGCCCATTCTCAATCAAGAACGTCTCAAAGAATTTGAGGCCAAAGATTGGAGTGTCAATAGCCATGAAATTGTTCAACTTGGGTACCATCCAAAATACAATTTAGAAAAAGGGCTTAACCATACCATTCAATGGTATAAAGACAAGAACTGGTTAAAATAATTTTTCAGACAATGCTTGCAATATATCATTCAAAATATCCTCTCGGTTTTCTAATCCCACGCTAATGCGAATCAATCCTGGCGTAATATTAACTGCTTTCCTTTCAGCTTCTGTTAATTTTGCATGAGTAGTGCTAGCCGGATGAGAGGCAATACTTCTTGTATCGCCAAGATTAGCTGTTAACGAAAGCATTTTCAAATCGTCCAAAAATTTTCTACCTGCTTCAATACCACCTTTTAATTCAAAGCATACAATGCCACCACCATTTTTCATTTGTTGGATAGCAATATGATGGTGTGGGTGACTTTTTAAATAAGGATAGCGCAAAGTATTAATGGCTGCATGATTTTCTAATTTCTCAGCAATATATAAGGCATTGGAGGCATGTCTTTCCATGCGCACATCTAGTGTTTCTAAGCTCTTGCTCAACACCCAAGCATTAAAAGGAGAAAGTGCGGGTCCGGTACTTCTGCAGAACAAATAAATTTCTTTGATCAATGCTGTTTTACCCACAACAACGCCTCCAAGAACCCTGCCCTGTCCGTCTAACCATTTAGTAGCGGAATGAACTACTAAGTCGGCCCCAAATTCTATCGGCAATTGGTTTACGGGTGTTGCAAAACAATTGTCTACGTTAAAAATGACCTTATGTTCTTTGGCAATGTTTCCAATCATTTTTAAATCGAGGATTTCCAAGCCTGGGTTGGTAGGTGTTTCCAAATAGATCATTTTGGTATTGGGCCTTAAAGCCGCTCGCCATTCTGCTTCAGTTGCATTTGCCGAAACATAAGAGTATTCAATTCCGAATTTGGGTAAGTATTTCGATATCACCGTATGGGTACTTCCAAAAATAGAATTGCAAGCCAATAGATGGTCGCCTTGTTTCAATAAAGCCATAAACGAACCCGATACAGCACTCATACCAGAAGCCGTTGCATAGCCTGCTTCTGCGCCTTCCATTGCTACCATTTTATCGGTAAATTCTTGCACACTTGGATTGCTAAATCTGCTATAGATATTGTCGTCCGATTCATCTGCAAATGCCGCACGCATTTCTTCGGCAGTGTCAAAGCAAAAGCTGCTGGTTAAAAAAAGGGGTGTAGCATGTTCCATTTCATTGGTACGAGGCGTTTGAATGCGTATGGCGTCTGTTTGTTGGTGTGACATGATTTTCGTTTATTCAATGGTTAAATAACTTTTGAAGTCCATTCAATAGTGGCTCCTGCTGCTCTAAGGGTGGCGGCTACTGAGCAATATTTGTCGATCGACAATGCACAAGCTTTTTGTGCTTTTTCAGGATCTACGGCTCCCGTAAATTGAAAAACCACCTTTATGTGTTTCCAAATGGAGGGTTCTTTTCCTTGTTCCCTTTCTGCTTCAATGAGCATTTTAAAACTGCTGGGCTGTTGTCGTTGCTTTTTTAAAATGGAGATAATATCTACACCACTACAGCCTCCGAGTCCCATGAGAAGGGTCTGCATCGGCCTAATTCCTGCGTTTTGTCCGCCTATTTCCACTGCCGCATCCATTAAAACCTTGTGGCCGTTGGCGTCGGTACCCTCAAATCCGTATTCGCCCAAGGTTCTTGTCACCTCAATTTTGGTCATTTTAAAGATTTATGCAAATGTAATTTATCCATGCCCTTATTTTGCTAATGAATTAGGAAAAAGTCTGTATGCAAGTATTTGAGTATAAAAGTGACTTCCACTTAGAAAATGGCAAGGTATTAAAAGGGATAGAAATCAGTTACCATATTCATGGAAAGTTCAATGCTGCCAAGAATAATGTGGTTTGGATTTGCCATGCCTTAACCGCCAATTCAGACGCATCGGAATGGTGGAACGGTTTAGTTGGTGCAGGTTCTTTGATTAATCCAGAAGAATATTGTATTGTTTCGTCCAATATATTAGGGTCTTGTTATGGATCAACTGGTCCTTTGAGCATTAATCCAGAAACTGGAGCGCCCTATTATTCTTCATTTCCTGCTGTGACCATTAGAGATATGGTACAGGCGAATATTTTGTTGCGAAAGCATTTGGGCATTGATCAGATCTTTTTATTGATGGGTGGAAGCATGGGTGGTTATCAAGCTTTAGAATGGTGTGTGATGGAGCCTGCTGTCATCAATCAATTATTTCTGATTGCTACATCGCCATCAGAAAGTGCTTGGGGTGTAGCGGTGCATACTGCTCAGCGTTTGGCAATTGAAGCCGATAGTAGTTGGATGGATAGAAGTTTGGAAGCGGGTGCAAAAGGATTAAAAGCAGCACGCGCCATTGGTATGTTGACTTATAGAAACTATCGAACATTTCAGGACAAGCAAACGGATGATGATCCAGAAAAAATTGACAATTTCAAAGCATCTTCTTACCTGAATTATCAGGGCGATAAATTGGTGAAGCGTTTTAATGCATTTAGTTATTGGTTATTAACTAAGGCAATGGATAGTCACCATTTAGGCAGAGGTAGGGGGGGTGATTTGATCAAAGTATTAGCATCCATTCAGCAGCCCACATTAATTATGGGTATTAAAAGCGATATTCTTTGTCCGCTCGACGAACAAAGATTTATGGCGGAACATTTGCCCCACGCAAAGTTGATAGAAATTGATTCTGATTATGGGCATGATGGATTTATCATTGAAACCGCGGAGATTACAGCACATTTAGGTCCTTGGTTAAAATAAGTGTAGGTAGCAGGATTTCACCCACCCCAAGATTTCACTTTCGTGAAATCTTTACCCCTCCCAGTAGGGGATTATTGAGGATGATAAATTTTTTCCGCATTGGCATACACTTCTTTTTTATTTAGGGTCATATGTTTGGTTTGTTGCTTAGTATACATTTCCATCTGATCCGTATAATGCTTTGAATTTTTGCGTGAGGATGCACCATAGGTGTTGATACTTTCAATGATGGGACCCTCTTTGGTAAAACGGACCAATTCAATATAGGCATCGCCCTGATTGCCTTTGAGCATACCGTTTTTATAAGGGATGGAATACATGGGCGACAATACATCGGGTAAACCGGGACCAGGAATTTCTTGATCGCCACGCACCATTTTTTGAATATCGCCTAATTGAAGGTTAGTTCTACCGAAAGTATTCATCATATCGGACTTGATTGAAGTTAATAAGCTAATTGCCATTGCTTCGCTCAATACATTTGATTGCATATACTTTCTTCTATTCTTGGTAATGGAATCATAGGCCAATAAAAAAGTACCTGCGCCAATACTAGTAGCGTCTCCTTTTTTATCCCAAGTATTAAGTTGCGTAATCAAATCGGCTATTTCTGGATTTGTTGTAGGGTTTAAAGAAAATAGGTTGTCGATATTGATGGGGAAAGCAAATTTGGATGGGTATTGTCTATCGAATTTTATTTTCTTAAAGTCATCGAAACTAATTTTATCGTGTTGGGCAATCAATTCTTCAAAACGCCTGCTGCGATTGTTCTCAAGCGTTTCGTATCCCATTGTGGGGTCTTTGATTACGGCATTACCTTCCCCTTCTGTTGCATGGAAAGGAGAGTGGTTGGTATTGAAAACAAAACCAGATTTAGGTTGTAACACTTGGGGCAAATCTGCTAGGGGATGGAGGTTGGTCCATAATGTGGCACTAGTGTTTCCTGGCAAGGTAGTTTTCCAATTATATTTTGGATCTCTGATGGGAATGCGGCCATTGCTCAAATAATAAATGGTATCATATTTATCGGCATAGACAATATTGTAACCAGGAATGGCCAACATGTTCAAGGCTGTTTTAAACTCAGTAAAGTTTTTTGCTTTGTTAAATCGATACCATTGTTCTAGTCCGCGGATATCCATTTGTGCGGGCATCCGAATTGAAAAAGTGCCTCTGTTGGTGATGATAGTGGGACCGTATTTACTCCAATAAGTTTTTTTATTAACATTAATAACGATGCCAGAAACTTTTACTTTTAGATGCGCCGTACGTTCTTCTAATATTTCCCAATTACCATCGAATTTGTATTGGCGTTTATTAGCGGGGTTGATGTCTAGTTGGTACACGTCTAATTTATCTGGAGCATTAACGGTATGTGCCCATCCTAAATATTCGTTGGTGCCATGGAGGATGAGGGGCGCACCAGGAAAATTGGCACCAAGAATATTCCATCCTTCTTCACTGTTCAAATGAGCTTCATAAAATGCTACAGGACCTTCAAGCGGTTGGTGGGCATTGATGTCTAGGTACACTTGACCGTCTGCTGTTTTATGACTATTGATGGCAATGGCATTACTGCCAGCAGTCTTGTAGTTTTCTAGCAATGGGATGCTTCCTCCGTAGATTGATTTTAAGGCACCATCAGCGCCAGACAACACACAAAGTTGCAGTACGGAATATTGGATCATGTCCTTTGGAGTAACGGGGAAGGCTTTTTTCTTTAAGACTTCATTGGGGTGTTTTTTAGCATAGGCATTGAGGCCAGCACAATAGCCTTCTAGGAGTCTTTTGAAATCTGGACTAAGGTCAGACTCATATTTTTCTTCCACTAGTTCAGGGATTCGTAGAAGGTGAACGGTATAATCGATTTGTGCACCATTTTTTCCTTGATAGCTCGCCAACATGGCTTTGCCTGCAAGAAGGGATTGTTGGATGGTGGTGAAATCGTCTTCGGCATGGGCCCATGCAAGGCCATAAGCCACTTCAGGGTCTGTTTTGCCGAAGATATGTGGCACGCCCCATTTGTCTCTAACGATATCAATTTTTTCTGGTTGAAACTGGGCGTTTGCATGGATAAATATTGCGGTAGAAAATACAAGCAGTAGTAAAGAACGAAGCATAATAATAGATTGGTTATGGGTTAAAAACAAAAGATACGAGAATTAGTTTAATTGTATTTTTGTAAAAATTAGTCAAATGAGTATTTGGAGTCAATTTGCAGAATACCTCTATATCAAAAAAAGGGATCCAAACGAGAAACCAACGCAGTGGATGAAATACATGCATGGCATGAATAGAATTTCACTCTTTATGTTTTTGATAGTAATTTTATTGATGCTGTTTAAAATGTTTGTATGGCCGTATTTTCGTAAATAATTTTAGCTGCTTGAGCAGAAGCGTGTCCTGCTTTTGACAGTAGGTTTCTGAGTGTCTGATAGTCATTTCTTATCTGTGCTTGCTTTTCTTTATTGCTAAGTAATTCATGCAGTTCCAATGCAAGGTTTTTTGTATTCAGTTCGTCTTGAATCAATTCTTTTACAACCAGTTTGTCCATGATCAGATTCACCAAAGAAATGTATTTGATTTTAATGAGTCTTTTGGCTATTTGGTAACTGATACTACTTCCTTTATAACAAACAATTTCAGGAATACCCAGCAGGGCTGTTTCAAGCGTAGCAGTACCGCTAGTAACTAGTGCTGCTTTGGATTGAAGCAGTAACTGATAAGTGCCATTCTTAACAGAGGATACATTATGATAGGGTTCAAGAAAGGGTTCGTAGAAACTGGCATCCTGTCCTGGTGCTTCTGCCACAACAAATTGGTAAGCTGGAAAGGACTTGGCCAATTGAAGCATGATGGGTAATTTCTTGGTTATTTCTTGTTTTCTACTACCCGGCAAAAGTGCAATGATAGTGGCTTCAGCTAAAGGGAATTTGGTGTCTTCAGTATAACCCAGTTCTTTTTTCTTAGCTTCTATGACTTCAATCAACGGGTGCCCCACATAGTCTACATCCCAATTCCATTTGTCTTTGTAATAGTCTTTTTCAAAAGGTAAGATCACCAACATTTTGTCGATGCAAGTCTTCATCTTTTTAACCCTATTTTCTTTCCAAGCCCAAACTTGGGGAGAAATATAATAGATTACTTTCAAGCCCTGTGATTTAGCCCATTCCGCAATTCTGAGGTTAAAGCCGGGATAGTCAATTAGGATTAATGTGTCGGGTTGAAAATTGAGGATATCCGACTTACAATACCGGATATTTTTAAAGATGGTCGGCAGGTTTTTAATTACTTCGGCAAAGCCCATAAAAGCTAGGTCGCGGTAATGTTTCACCAGTTCAGCACCAGCATTTTCCATTAAATCGCCACCCCAGCAACGGATGCAGGCATCTGAATCCAGCAATAATAACTGTTTGATGAGGTTGCTACCGTGTAGGTCGCCACTCGCTTCTCCAGCAATAATATAATAACGCATACCCTGTAAAGGTATTGAACAGAACTTTTTTAAAATAATTTTAAAAAAACGAGGATTTTATTAAATAACTAAAAAAATAGTTTGTAAACTAAATAATTAGTTATTACATTTGTTCTGAAGAAAAAAATTGACCATTATGAAGCCATTGACCAAAGCAGAAGAGCAGATCATGCAGAGCATCTGGAAATTGGAGACAGCCTTTCTGAAAGACATATTGGAAGCACAGCCAGACCCCAAGCCGCATTCAAACACTGTGGCTACTATCGTGAAGATTTTGGTGGACAAAGGATTTGTGGGTATCAAGCCAATAGGTAGGGTACACCAATATTTTCCATTGGTATCCAAAGCGGAATATTCTTCAAGTTCTATCCGCAATTTGGTGGAAGGATATTTTGAAGGTTCTTTTAGTGAAGCCGTGAGTTTTATGGTGCAACAAAAAGACATCAGTGTTAAAGAACTGGAGTTGTTGTTAACAGAAATTAAAAAACACAAAAAATAAGACCATGTTACCAATTGCCTACTATTTTTTACAAGTATGCTTGTGCAGTGCTGTGATGATGGGATATTATTGGCTGGTATTGCGCAACAAAAGGTTTCACCAATACAATCGTTTTTATTTATTGGCTGTATTGGGTTTGAGTTGGATGATTCCATTAATAAAAATTCAGTGGAATAAACCGGTAGCTACTGATAGTGAAGTGTTGAACATTTTATCCATAGTGGCTGATAATAATTCTGAGATGGATGCAAGTCTTGCCAGCAAAGGCTTTCAGTTTA
>JANOYH010000070.1:0-3462 GCA_031428775.1 Bacteroidota bacterium | reverse complement strand
CAGCCTTGGGGAACTTACTGCGGGTATTGCACACGAGATTCAAAACCCTTTGAACTTCGTTAATAATTTTTCGGAGGTAAATACAGAATTGATTGATGAATTACAACAGGAATTAAAAAACGGTAATACGGAAGAAGCGATTGACATTTCAAACGCCATTAAAGAAAACGAACAAAAAATAAACCACCATGGCAAACGTGCCGATGCTATTGTAAAAGGCATGCTACAACATAGCCAATCAAGTAGTGGTGTAAAAGAACCCGCTAATATCAATGCTTTAACTGATGAATACCTTCGCCTAGCTTATCATGGCTTAAGAGCCAAAGAAAAATCCTTTAATGCAACTTTGGTAACTAACTATGATGAAAGCATTGGTAATATCAATATCATCCCGCAAGATATTGGCAGGGTAGTATTGAATTTAATTAGCAATGCATTTTATGCGGTGGATGAAAAGAAAAAGCAGCAGCCGGAAGGTTATGAACCAACTGTAACTATTGCTACAAAAAAACTGGTGGTTGAAGGAAAGGAGCAAGTTGCAATAAGTGTAGCCGACAATGGCAATGGCATCCCCCAAAAAATCATAGATAAAATCTTCCAGCCCTTCTTCACCACCAAACCCACAGGCCAGGGAACGGGATTGGGATTGAGTTTGAGTTATGATATTGTGAAGGCGCATGGAGGGGAATTAAAAGTGGAAACGAAAGAGACAGAAGGATCAACATTTATTATTCAACTACCTGTTTAAATATTAGCCTACTAATGAAAATAGCCATCAAAATAATACTGCTGCTTTTCCTTCCTTTTTTTGCTAAGGCGCAAAATAGAAAAGCAGACAGTGCATCAATAAAACCGGCAAGCAACCATCCATCCGAGCCAAATGTTTATTTGATAACCGCTGATACTGCCACTAATATTATACTCAAGCATGAATATTGGCGCGTTTTGGGCGATAAAAAAGGTAGCCTATCTATTGAACAGGTAAGTTCTCCAACCAATAATGCCCGGTTTTACCTGTACGATTCTGCAACAGCAATTGATTATTCCATTCATACAATCTGGTACAAATACCATCTTAAAAATACCCTTTCGCATACGGTAAGTATCTGTGTTTCGGGTGAAGCAGAGTTCAACGATCAGTATTATTTGGATAGTGCCGGTATTTGGAAACATGAAAAAAGCGGGTGGCGCGTTCCTTACAGTGAGAAGGATGGTTTAAAAAGAATCGGACATATGCCTATTCGTATAGAGGCAGGTAAAGAAATAATACTGTATGAAAGAAGAAATTATACCTGGCGGGTAAGGGATCAATTTGATGCGCATCTTGACTTCACTGAAGTGCTCATCAAAAAAAGATATATTGAAGACGACAGTTTTTTTAACGAAGCATTTATCGGGGCTTTCATATTTGGCTTATGCCTGATAACCTGTCTGATTAATATCATGTTTTACCGGGTAATCAAAGAAATTGAATATCTATATTATGCGCTCTTCATCATTTCAGTTGGCAGTTCTTATTTTAATAGTCAATTAAGGTATGGGCTGATGAGAGAATACCCATTGATGATTATGTGTATAACTATGATTGCCTTTGCAGCCTGGTTTTTCTTTCTCATGCAATTTATGCGTTCATTTTTCAGAACAAAGGAGTATTTCCCCCGTTGGGATAAAATACTGAAATGGGTCAATATTATCGCACTGGCCCCATGGGTTAGCAGTTTCGTTGTGATGGAACAGCCCTTGGGGAAATACCAGCTGATTTCAAATTCTTTAGACTGTATTTCTTACCTGTTTATGAATTTTATTTTTATCACCTTACTCCTGTTTATACGTAAGAAAAACAGACAGGTCAATACCATTATTGTTGCTGCTGTTCCTATTTTTATTATATGGGGTCCGGTCTATACCATTGGCCAGTTTTTTAAGATTAAAGATCTCCTCTTCCATACACAAACCACACTTCCTTCATGGGTTAACTGGATAAATGAAAGAAACTCACTGGTAACATTATTGGGTTTACTTTGGCTGATCATTATCTTCTCATCACTTTTATTCATGCGATACAGCAAACTGCTGAAAGATCTTGCAGATGAAGCGTTTGCCAAAGAAAGAATTGCTAAGGAAAAAGAAATAGAGAAGAATTTACTGATCGCAGAAAAGAATGCAGAACTGGAAGAAAAAGTGATTAGCCGTACACAGGAACTGGAACAGAGTATGGCATCGATGAAAGCAACACAAAAACAATTGATAGAATCGGAGAAAATGGCATCCTTAGGAGAGCTAACGGCAGGCATTGCCCACGAAATTCAAAACCCCTTAAACTTTGTCAACAATTTTTCAGAAGTAAACAAAGAGTTATTAGAAGAGCTGAAAGCAGAACGCTTAAAGCCGAATGCAGAGAGAAAAGAAGACATCGAAAATGAATTGATTGATGATGTGATCAGTAACGAGGAAAAAATAAACCACCATGGAAAACGTGCCGATGCTATAGTAAAAGGCATGTTGCAACATAGCAGAAGCAGCAGTGGCGAAAAAGAACACACCGATATTAATGCATTGGCAGATGAATACCTGCGCTTAGCCTATCATGGTTTGCGAGCAAAGGATAAAGATTTCAATGCCAAATTGATCACGAATTTTGATGACTCAATCGATATGATTGATTTGATTCCACAGGATATCGGCAGGGTAATATTGAATCTAATCAGCAATGCATTCTATGCAGTTGATGAAAAGAAAAAGCAGCAACAGGAAGGATATGATTCCACAGTATCCGTTGCCACTAAAAGAGTAATGATTGCTGGAAATGAAATGGTTACAATAAGTGTTTCCGACAATGGCAATGGCATCCCTCAAAAAGTACTAGATAAAATTTTCCAGCCCTTCTTCACCACCAAACCAACAGGGCAAGGAACGGGTCTTGGCTTGAGTTTGAGCTATGATATTGTAAAGGCACATGGGGGCGAATTAAAAGTTGAGACAAAAGAAGGTGTAGGAACCTGTTTTACCATACAACTAAAAGTGATTGATACAAAATAAAAATAGATCAAACATGCGTATTAGTAAAACGAAAAAATTCGATTTTTCAAAAGTTAAACCTGGGAAAGTTATTTGGAGTAATGATGAAAGAACATTTGAACTAGGGAAATATATCAATGAAAGTAATCATCAACCAATTCCTAAAACATTTAATTGGGGCAAAAAGATTAAGAAGGATAATTGGGGATGGATGGGAAACAAAAGAGCCGATTTGTGCACATGTGCAGCCGCAGGTCATATGATCATGAGTTGGACTTCAAATACCGGAAGATTAAAAAGGCCATTACTGAATGACATTAAAGATGCCTATTGCGCAGTAACAAATTATAACGAAGAAACAGACGAAAATGACGAAGGAGTTGAGCCATTAAAAGTACTCAAGCATTGGCGTAAAAACGGAATTGCTGGAAATAAGATCCTTTC
>JANOYH010000069.1:0-10503 GCA_031428775.1 Bacteroidota bacterium | reverse complement strand
CTTTCTTTTATAGATTAATTGATTGATGCAATGAAGTTTTTATTTTATTAGCCAAATCTAAATTTTGCATAACGTTAAAATAGAAACTATCTTTTAAATATCAAAATTTATGGCATTTCTTTTTATGCAGAAGTAGGCTATTGCAACACTTATTATGAAGAGCCATTAAAATTTTAGACAATATATATGCAAAAAATCATAGTTTCTCAAACGACATTTTTTTGATTTTACGCACTATTCCAGCCATTTTCCAGAAAGAAAACGTGTAATTTCTTAGATAATTTAGTTGACCACTCTTTCCCAAGCACCTGTTTCAAAATTATACTTTTTTAATATTTTAGCTGGATTCCCAACTGCCACTGAGTAGGGTGGGATATTTTTTGTAACTACTGCTCCAGCTGCAATAACACTATGTTTTCCTATGGTTACACCAGCTGTGATAACGGCATTGGCGGCTATCCAACAGTCGTCTTCTACCACAATGGGGTCTTTTAATATGGGTTGTAAATAGATAGGGATTTCTGGATTGCGGTATTCATGATTGAGAGCACTTGCCACAATATTTTGAGCAAAAATGACATTATTGCCAATTCTAATGGGCCCGATAATGGTATTGCCCATCCCAATTAAAGTATTGTTGCCGATAATGACATCCCCAACGCCGTTATTGACGGTACTAAAATCTTCAATAGTGGAATGATGGCCAAGACTAAATTGATTAAAAGGCAATACATCCACCCTCGTACGCCAACAAATTTTGGCGCCTTTTCCTTTTTTATGCAGAAATGGGTTTACGAATAGTTTAACCCACAACCTAGGTCTAGCTTCGCCTGTTGGTATTAGCATCCAATGAACCAATTTTTTTATAGTGGGATTACTTTTGATTGTTTCTTTTAATGCCATAAAGGAGGTTTCGAGTCTAAAGTTAAATTTTTCAGTCAACTGTTTACTATAAATGCATGATTATTAATATGGTTACAAAATGAAAGGGGATTTGATGTTGATAAAACGGGGATAGTCAACCCTTATATGAAATAGTAATGTGGTATCTTTAAAGTACTGATTAAAAACTTCTTAGGTGAAATTTGGGTTCAGGTGAAACGGGGTAAAATACGAGTATGAGTCGTTTTCAATAGAAAACAATTTCAAATTGCACTTGCATATGGGATGGATAAATATAAATGACGAAAATATAGGTAAGAAACGGTTCATTAAAGTAGTGTTTATTGTACTGTTGATTTTTTCTGCAGAGAATATTTGCGCCCAAGAGTCAATGATGCCAGAAGTATCTTATTCTTATTTAGACAAACTAATTGATACTGCTAAAAAGTATTATCCACTGGTTAAGGCAAATCAACACAAAATTGCTATTGCAAAATTAAATGTGAAAAGTAGCCAAATGGGGTGGTTTGACTTTTTCTCTATTACATTAAACTATTCACCAAGTGGTGGATCTACCAGTTTGAATCAACCTACCTTATCCGGATTCCAAGTTGGATTGTTTATCAATATTGCTGCATTATTACAAAAACCAATATTGGTAAAAACTGCTAAAGAAGAATACGAAATCGCTGTATTAAGCAAACAAGAATACGATATAACGCTCGTAGCTGAAATTAAGTCGCGTTATTTTAAATATGTGCAATATTCTCTAGTGGTAAGAATGCAAAACAGAATATCATTGGAGAGTGAAAGTATTGTAAAAGAAGCAAGATATAAGTATGAAAAAGGGGAAGCCAATTTTGAAACTTTTACCAAAGCGCTCATTTATGAATCTGGTATGAGAAAAGATTTAATTGGCGCTGAAGCAGATTTTTTAATTGCTAAGAGTAGTTTGGAAGCGATGGTAGGAAAAAAATTAGCAGAAATTCAATAATGGAACTAGCGAAATTTATAAAGCTTTTATTAAAACGGAAATGGATGCTACTTGGCGTTCCATTACTGGTTACCATACTAACCTATTTTCTGGTTAGGAATTTGCCTGATACCTATCCTTCACATACTAGGATGGCAACAGGTTTAGTTGATCAGTCACAGCAAATAGTTGTTACAGATGTTTTTCAAGAGAGTAAAGTCAATCTAGATTTCAACAACCTACTTGAAATGATCAGGTTGAAAATAGTGTATGACCAAGTATCTTTTAGATTGATGTTACATGACCTTATTGATTCTGTTCCTTTTAGGCAGCCTAGTAAACTGTTAAATGAAATGGTGCCAGAGGCAAGAAGGAATGCCATTAAAGTAATAAAGGAACATTATGCTATGCGAACCCCATTGTCAACTTACAATGATGATGAAAATGGGATGATTAAGCTCATTGCATCTATGGGTTACGATTATGCTACTTTGGATAAAAAGGTAAAAAGCTACAGGCCGAATAACAGTGATTTTATTGACATTTATTATGAGTCTGAGAATCCAAATTTATCGGCATTTGTTGTGAATGTGGTAACGCAAGAATTCATTTCCAATTATACTGATTCTAGAAAAAATAATCAACTCAAGTCGGTCAATTTTCTAGACACAATCATGCGTCAAAAGGAGGCCGAGATGAATCGGCTAAAAAGTTTATTAAAAGCGTACAAAATTCAAAATCGAGTTTTGAATTTGAATGAACAAGCCAGGAGTTTGTATGGACAATTAGCTGATTTTGAAACTAGGGAACAGGTGGCTGAAAAAGACGTAATTTCTTATGCTGGTGCATTACAAGCAATTAATGACAAGTTTAATCCATCTGAGAGAAAATACTTAGAAAGCGCCATGGTACAGATCAATCTTCAGATTTCTGCTACCAAACAATATATCATGAATATGTCTGATGATTATGTCAAAAGTAATTATGATGAGAAAATAAAATTCAAATTAGATTCAGCCAGAAAGGTGGTGTCTGTTCAAATTCAACAGTCTACTGATAAATATATCACCAATCCTTTGGCTGCCAAAGAAAGCTTAGTTGCACAAAAGATCAAATTAGAATTAGACTATGATATTGCAAGATTCAGTTTAACTACACTTAAAGAAGAGTTAAATAGATTGAATAAAAAATTTGATACACTTGTTCCTCATGAAGCAGTTATTCAAAATTATGAAGGGGCTATAGAAGTAGCTAGTAAAGAGTATTTAGATGCACAGTCGCAGTACAACAAGTCCAGTATGGAATCCAGCCTATCTGTTTCGCTTAGGCAAATTGAAATTGGTATTCCAGGAGTAGCAAATCCATCTAAAAAATTAATTTTAGTTGTTATAGCAGGAATGGCTACAGGTGTTTTATGTGTTATAGGGTTATTTCTTGTGTTTTATTTGGATGAGTCAATCATATCAATGCCGGAATTGGCCAATGCAACAAATCTTCCTGTATTAGGTTATCTTCCTTTGTTAACTACGCCTGTAGTTGATTTGAATAAATTGTGGAATAATCAATTTGAAGACAATTTGAGGTTGCAAAAATTCAAAGAAATGCTGCGCTCAACAAGGTTTGAAATAGAAAATGAAATGGGCGATTCGAAAGTCTTGATGGTGAATAGTCTTTGTACAAAAGAAGGGACAACGCTTTTTTCTATGAGTCTTGCTTTTGCTTTTTTAATGGTTAGGAAAAGGGTTTTGTTAATAGATGGAAATTTTGAAAATAATTTGATTAGTAAGTCTGTTGAGCCCAGTTTTTTTCTAGAAGATTTTTTGAATGATGAAGTAGGGATACCTGCTTTTAGGCCAATAAAGGATATTATGGTGGTTGCCAATAAGGGTGGGGATACTAGTTTATTAGAAATTAGTAATTCATGGAATGTGAAAGATAAAATGGACGAACTTAAGCAAGCATTTGATATTATAATAATTGATGCACCAGGATTGGTTAAACATAATAAAAGTAAAGAGTGGGTTCAATTCTCTGACAAACTGGTAACGGTATTTGAGGCTGGCAGGAAAATTAATTATAAGAAAAAACAGTATTTGTATTATTTAAAAGAGTTAGACACAACATTTATTGGTTGGGTATTGAATAAAGACAAAAATGATAATTTGGTCAAGTCTCGAAAAGTCTCCCAACCTGTGCTTAAAAATAATATTGAAATGCAATGGGCATAGCATTCATCAAACTGATATGGGTTTCAGTCCAGTTATTGATTGGCTATAATTTGGTTTTGCCAATCATGATCTTTATAGTATATATATTTAGGTCTAGTAGGAAATTGCAAAAAAAGGTAAATGGAAATGCAGACTATGCAATCATTGTTACAGCCTATGAACAAACCCATACTTTGGGACCCGTTGTTGCGTCTTTATTGAAGTTAAATTATCCCAATTATTTGATTTATATAGTAGCAGATAAGTGCGATATCAGTTCATTAAATTTCAATAGTGAAAAAGTGGTATTACTAAGGCCTGAAGAAACGCTTTCAAGCAATACCCGCTCTCATTTTTATGCAATTGATCGTTTTCTAAGACAGCATGATCGCTTAACAATTATTGATAGTGATAACCTCGTAGAACCCGATTATTTGAATCAGTTGAATCCCTATTTTGATGCTGGATATTTAGCTGTTCAAGGAGTGCGAAGTGCAAAAAATTTAGATACAATGTATGCATGTTTGGATGCAGCTAGAGACATTTATTATCATTTTTATGATGGTAAAATCCTATTTAAGGCTGGTTCTTCGGCAACATTAGCGGGCTCTGGAATGGCTTTTACTACTGAGTTGTACAAGGAATGTTTAGCACATTTAGACATTACAGGAGCAGGTTTTGATAAAATTTTGCAGAATGAAATAGTAAGCAAAGGAAATAGAATTGCTTTTGCAGAAAATGCGGTAGTTTATGATGAAAAGACCTCTAAGTCTGACCAATTGGTAAAGCAAAGAGCCCGTTGGATCAATACTTGGTTTCGTTATTTTTCATTTGGATTTGGCCTAATAAAATCTGGTATAACCAAAGCGAATTGGAATCAATTCTTATTTGGATTGGTTTTGCTTCGTCCTCCTTTATTTATTTTTCTTTTGCTTTCGATGTTTTTTATGTTTGTAGACATTTTTATTGACCCTATTCAATCGTTGATTTGGTTGATTGGGTTCTTGGTATTTGTGCTAGGGTTTTTATTTGCTTTGATTCAATCACATACAGATAAAAAAATCTATCGTTCACTTTGGGGGATACCTCGTTTTATTTTTTATCAAGTGTTATCCTTGATGAAAGTAAGAAAGGCAAACGAAATATCTGTTGCTACGCAGCATTTTCATGATAAAGAAATTGAAGACATTAATTAATTGGTTATGCGCATTGATCCCCAAATTGAGTACACAAAAGATACTGCGGAAGCTACAGAAGCGCGCAAAGTAGATCTTACAAGAAGAGCTGCTATTGCGCTGGCTTTATTAGTGGAAGTAGCCATTTTTTATAAGATGTTAACCTAGCTATTGGACAATTTTAAACTCCATATAAAACCTGAATTGCCATCCGGTAGATGGAACTTGTTTGTTTTTTACTTGAAGAAAAATTTATTGATTGAAAATTTCGCAAGTTGGCATGGTTTCGTTTTTTTTAGTGTCATTGCTTCTTTCATTGCATTTGGTATTGCGAATATTGGGATGGAGATTGGCTTGTTGGCAATAGGTGCAATGGTGGGCATACCGGTGGTTTATTTTGTAATCATAAGTCCACCATTCGGCATCATGGTATATCTCTGTTATGCTTATACTATGATGTGGATGATGCGTTTAGGAGTGCCTATTCCACTGGGTACGCTTATGGATGTTTTTTTGGCATTATTTATTTTAGGTTTTTTTATTCAAATGAAAAAAAAGCCTGAATGGGAAAAAATGAAAAATCCAATCAGCACCATGATTTTGGTATGGATTGGGTACAATATTTTTCAAGTAGCCAATCCTGCAGCAGCTTCAAGATTGGCTTGGTTAGGTGCCCTTAGAACTGTTGCATTAGTGTCATTATATTATTTTGTTTTTATACTGCACGTACGAACTAAGAAATTTTTGATCATCATTATTAAGTGGTGGATTTTTGCTTCTTTTATTAATGCGTGCTATGCTTTTAAGCAAGAATATTTTGGATTTTTCCCCTTTGAACAAGCTTATTTAGATTCTGATCCAATGATTGCGAATCTTTTATTTATAGCTGGACACTGGCGCAAATTTTCTATGTTCTCTGATCCAGTAACTTTTGCCTATAATATGGCGATGGCAAGCTTATTGTGTATGGGTTTGCTCTCTGGGCCTATGAAGCTGTATAAAAAAGCGATCTTGACATTTTTGGCTATCTTTTTCCTTTATGTGATGCTATTTTCAGGCACCCGTGGAGCATATCCTTTAGTGCCATTAGCTTTGATGTTGTATGCAATCTTAAAATTTAATAAGCAAGTCTTGATTTTCACTGGAATGGGATTGTTATTTTTTGTTTTTCTTATTTTTATGCCTACTTCTAATCAAAGCATATTAAGGTTTCAGTCGGCATTTCGACCGGGTGAAGATGCGTCCTATAATGTTAGAAAATTGAATCAAGCTAGGATTAAGCCATTTGTGTATTCACATCCAATTGGTGGTGGATTAGGAGCAACAGAGTATTTCGGTCAAAAGTACGCTCCAGATTCATATTTGGCCAATTTCCCGCCCGATAGTGGATATGTGCGTGTTACTGTTGAGCTTGGATATATTGGGTTATTTATATTTTGTTTAATGATATTTACGGTTTTAAAAACAGGGATCAATTATTATTATAAAATTCGTGATCCACAATTGAAATCCTTTTTGTTGGCAATGCTTTTAGTGATTTTTGCATGGAATATCGGTAACTTTCCACAAGAAGCATTTGTGCAATATCCATCCAATGTATTATTTTTTCTATCCATTGCATTAATGGTTGTAATTTATAGGATTGACGTACAACAAAACCTAGCAACTGATGCTACAACTTAATAGATTAATTGGTAGAGATATTATAGTGGTAGGACAACAACCATGGGATGTTTCAATTGGTAGCAATTGTAAAAACATTGCTATGGAATGGAGTAAAAGAAATCGGGTTTTATATGTTAATGCGGCACTTGATAGAAGAAGTCTTATTCAGCATAAAACAGACCCGAAAATCCAAAAGCGGATTTCCATTATTGAAGGAAAGGAAAAGGGACTTGTTGCTATCAAGGAAAATTTATGGAACCTTTATCCAGACTGCATCATTGAATCGATCAATTGGATCCCATTTCAATTTCTATTTGAATTGTTTAACAAAAGTAATAACCATCGTTTTGCTAAATCAATCCAAACTGCGATAACTGAATTAGGTTTTGTAGACGTTATTCTGTTTAACGATAACGATATCTTTAGATCCTTTCATCTGAAGGAACTATTAAAACCAGCGGTGAGTGTTTATTATTCTAGGGATTTTATGCTAGCGGTTGACTATTGGAAAAAGCACGGATATAAATTAGAGCCTGCACTAATTGCAAAGTCTGATGTATGTGTGGCCAATTCAACCTATTTAGCTAATTATTGTAAAAAATTCAATCCCAATTCTTATTATGTTGGGCAGGGTTGTGAACTGGAAATTTTTATGCAATCCGATCTAATGAGTTTGCCAGCAGAAATGAAAGACATACCCAATCCCGTAATTGGTTATGTTGGGGCTTTGCAAAGCATAAGACTAGACCTCAATGCTTTGTTATATATAGCTGAGGCAAGACCAGAATGGAGTTTGGTGTTGGTTGGTCCAGAGGATGACCAGTTTAAAGATTCGATTTTACACTTAAGGAAAAATGTATTTTTCTTGGGCTCAAAAGATCCCTTAGTCTTGCCAGCATATATTAAATATTTTAATGTTTGCATTAACCCTCAAATTGTAAGTCAGGTAACAATTGGCAATTATCCTAGAAAAATTGATGAATATCTAGCAGTAGGAAAGCCAATTGTGGCAACGAGAACTGAAGCAATGGAAATATTTTCTAAATTTTGCTATTTGGCTGAAACCAAAGAAGCGTATATTACAAGTATTGAAGAAGCTTTGCAAACGGACAGTTTAGAATTAATTGAAGAAAGAAAAAGGTTTGCAGCAACGCATACTTGGGAAAATAGTGTTACAGAAATTGATAGGGCAATCTTAAATTTTATTAATCAACATAGTAAACATTCATAATCTGTAGTTTTTGAAAACGGCCTATTTAATATTAGTGCATAATAACCCAAAACAACTGGAAAGGTTGATTAGACGAATTAATTTTCCAGGAGTAGATATCTTTATACATGTTGATAAGAAATCTAGTATTGAACCATTCTTGTTTTTATTTACGCGTACAAATGTTTTTATTGTAACAAAAAGAGTGAGAGTTGCATGGGGAGCATATAGTATTGTACAAGCAACTGTTAATGGATTTGAACAAATTGTTGCTTCAGGTATTCAATTCGATGTGATTCATTTAATTAGTGGTCAAGACTATCCCCTAAAACCCAATCAGGAAATTCAAGATTTCTTTCAAGCAAACATAGGTAAGGCATTTATGCATACCCTTGATGTGGCAACAGATTGGAAAGAAGCAATTCCAAGAATTGAGCACTATCATTTAACCAATTATAAGTTTACAGGAAAATACTGGTTAGAAAGGCTGATAAGAAAGTGTTTGCCTAAAAGAAAAATGCCCAATGATTTGGTTGCTGTTGGCCGTTCACAATGGTTTAGCATTAGCCTAATACAGATGAAGTATATTGTGCAGTATTTAAAAAGTAATCAAAAAATTGTACGCTTTTTCACTTTTACTTGGGCACCTGATGAATTGGTTTTTCAAACCATTCTTTTTGCTTCCATTCACAAACAGGATATGGTCAATGATAATAAAAGATATATCGATTGGAGTGAAGGTAAAGCGAGTCCCAAGTTGCTTACCATAAATGATAAAAATGCCCTACAAGAATCGGGTCAGTTTTTTGCAAGAAAATTCAATCAAGATCATGACAGTAATATTTTAGATTGGATTGATGAACATTTACTTGGCGATAAGCATTAAACATCGTATTTAACCTATTGGAGATGGCACTTGTTTCAATCATAACGGTAAATTACAATCATAGTCATGTTACAGATGAATTTCTAGACGCATTCTACCGAACCAATGACTATTCTCATGTTGAAATTATTGTAGTCGATAATGGAAGTAAAGAAAATCCAGTTCCTGCCTGGATACTCAAATATCCTTTTGTAAAATTTATTCGGTCTAATGAAAACCTTGGGTTTGCAGGAGGGAATAATCTTGGTGTTTCTCAAGCAAATGGCGAATTTCTTTTTTTTGTGAATAATGACACTGAATTTACCACTGGTTTAATTCAAACATTGGTTAACACCATTCTTGCCAACCCTAGAACAGGAATGATTTCACCAAAAATTCGCTATTTCCAAGAACCTGATACACTTCAGTATGCAGGATATACAGAGATGAATTATTTCACGGCAAGAAATGCTTGTATTGGACAATTTGAAAAAGACCTCGGACAATATGATCAGCTTACTGGTTTAACTGGTTTTGGACATGGAGCTGCAATGATGCTTACTAGGGCTGCTATTGGAAAAGCTGGACTAATGGCTGAAAACTATTTCCTATATTATGAAGAAATGGATTGGGGTGCAAGAATCAAAAAGGCTGGATATGAAATACGCCTAGAAATGGGTGCACTAATTTATCATAAAGAGTCGGTTTCAGTTGGACAAAAAAGCGCCCTTAAAGAATATTTCATGAACAGGAACCGTATTTTATTTATACGAAGAAACGCTGATTGGCTACATCGTTGTGTATTTTATTTTCATTTCATTTTGCTAGTAACACCTCGAAATATGTTGAGTTACTTAAGGGATGGTCATAAAGAGTTCATCCCAATTTTGTTAAGGGCTATATGGTGGAATTTAACAAATGGGGTGAATAGTAAAAAACTGGGGTATCGATTGTGATATTTTTTTCAAAAATATTTTTATAAATTATCTATGCAAGTGCTATTCTGGGTTAGTCTTTTTATTGTAGTGTATACTTATTTGGGATATGCAATTGTATTATTCTTTATTGTTTCCTGCCTTCGTTTGTTTAGAAAGAAAAAAGTGTTGGATCCTAATTATGAATTGCCTACTGTTACGGTTATTGTGGCAGCATATAATGAAGCATATTGCATAGAAGAAAAAATCAGCAATACATTATCTCTTGCTTATCCCGAAAATAAAGTGAGGTTCATTTTTATCACTGATGGATCTACTGATGAAACACCTAAAATTATTGCTACCTATCCTGCTGTCCAATTAATGCATCAACCTGAAAGAACGGGCAAAATAGTTGCTGTTCATAGGGCCATGAAGGAAGTGACAAGTGAAGTGGCTGTATTTACAGACGCCAATACACTATTAAATAAAAATGCCTTACTAAATATTTGTAGACATTATCAAGATCCAACTGTAGGAGCAGTTGCTGGAGAAAAAAGGGTCCAGATTGATGATAGTGGAGACGCCACAGCCGGGGAAGGATTTTATTGG
>JANOYH010000068.1:0-4327 GCA_031428775.1 Bacteroidota bacterium | reverse complement strand
CTAATATTCATGTTGTTGGTTTAATGGGCATGGCATCTTTTAGTGACAATACTTCAATAGTGCAAAATGAATTCAACCATTTGCATACACTTTATCAGAAATACCAACAAGGGAATTATCCGCAGGTGAATTGTTCCATATTGTCAATGGGCATGAGTGGTGATTATCAATTGGCTATTGCCAATGGAAGCAATATGGTTAGAATTGGCAGTTTGCTTTTTGGAGCGAGGTACTATCCACAATAAAAAAGCGCCAACTTTCGTACTGCGCTTTTTTGATAAATTATTTGTTCCGTTTTGGATTTTTAGAACCCACAATTTGTTTGTTATTTCAAAGTCTCCCTCAACCATTTGAAAAATTCGTGTTGCCAAACCATTGCATCCTGTGCTTTTAACACCCAATGATTTTCATCAGGTAAATACAAAAACTTAGATTTGATTCCTTTTAATTGCGCTGCTTGAAATGCTTGCTGTCCTTGTTCAATTGGAACTCGATAGTCTTTTCCTCCTTGAACAATTAAGATAGGGGTATTCCATTTAGCTACGAAATTACTAGGCGATTGTTTGAATGACCTTTGTGCAACAGCATTATTTTGCTCCCAATAGGCACCTCCTTTTTCAAAATTTTCAAAAAACATTTCGTCGGTTGTTCCATACATGCTTCTAAAGTCAAAAACGCCATCATGTGAAATGAATGTCTTGAAACGGTTACCATGCAAGGCTTCTAGGGCAAATACAGAGAATCCACCAAAGCTTGCGCCAACACAACCCATTCTTTGTTTGTCCACATAAACTTCTTTTGAAACTGCATCAATGGCACTTAAATAATCATTGATTACTTGTCCGCCCCAGTCCTTACTTACACCCTCTGTCCATTTGGTACCATTACCAAAAACGCCTCTTCTATCGGGTGCAACAACAATATATCCCTGCGATGCCATCAATTGAAAGTTCCATCTAAAAGAATAGTGTGGGGTAGTGCCTTGTGGGCCCCCTAAACAAAATAAAAGTGTGGGATATTTTTTTGTGGGATCAAAGTTTGGTGGATAAATGACCCAAGTGGGCATTGATTTTCCATCGGTTGTGGTGACCATTCGATATTTATAACTAACACTTGCAATTTGTTTGTACAACATATCATTGACATGTGTTAGTTGTTTAATGTTTCCATTGTTTAAATCCAATGTATATAGTTCTGATGCATGGTTGAAATCAACTTTGGAAAAAACAAGGCTATTGCCCGACTGTCCGACAATACCATTTACTTCAAATTCACCTTTGGTTAATTGTGTAATCTTAGGTGACATTTTGGTATTTCCTGTATAACTTACTTTAAATAAATGAACCATTCCTTTTTGAGGAGCTATGAAAAATATTTCTTTCCCGTCATCGCTCCATTTGAAACTTTCTACATGTAGATCGTCGCGTTGTTGGGTTAAGTTCATTTTTGTAATGCCATTCCAAACAATTAGGTCTTGTTTGTCTGCTTCAAATCCTTCCCTTTTCATTTGCAAATAAGCCAATTCTCCTTGGGTATTATAAGCTGGATTGATGTCATATCCCTTATTGGTTTCTGTAAGATTTTTGGTTGTTTTTGTACTGATATCGTATTCATACAAGTCGGTATTGGTACTAACTGCATAAGCCGTTCCATAGCTTTTTTTCGTGGAATATACTATGTGTTTACTGTCTGGATTCCAAACATAGTCTTCTTCTCCGCCAAACGGTTTCAGCGGACAATCATAAGGTTCGTCTTTCATTAAATCAGTCCCTTCTCCTGGAGTGCCTCCTTCTAAAGCATTCAAGAAAACGTGGTCGAATTTCCCATCCTCCCATGTATCCCAATGTCTATAATTGAGCGACTCATATATCTGTACATTTGATTTGGTCAAGGTTGGATAGAAGTCGGTACCCGACACTTTATTGATTTTAACTGCATCAGTAGTCAACAAGTATTTTCCATCAGGCGATACTTTAGAATTGGATAGAAAAATTTCTGGATTGGTCACCAATTCTGCCGCACCTCCTGAAATGGATATGCGAAAAGATTTTACATTGCCTTTGTTTAGTTCAATATCAGGTGTATTAACACTGAACAATACTTGTTGTTTGTCTTTTGAAATGCCTAGACCGCTTACCCTTCCTAAGCTCCAAAGTGTTTCTGGTAATAGTTTTTGTTGTGCAAAACCGTTTAATGCCAACAAAAAAGTCAAGCACGATACTGCATATTTCATAGTGTTATTTTTTATTGAACTAATTGGAAATTATTTGTTTGTTTTCAATTTGGCATAATCGAATACTAAATGGATAAATGCTTTTACACCAACGTCTAATTTACTATCGTCAATGAAAAAGTCGGGTGTATGATGTGCTGGTGTTTTTTGAGGGTCTTGTCCTTTTGGCATACCACCTAAGAAAAAGAAAAAGGCGGGAGCTTTTTCACCATAATAAGAAAAGTCTTCTGCACCGGTTGTCCAATCAGAGGCTATTAAATTTCCTTTTCCTGTTGCTGCTTCCAAAGAGGGTAGCATCATTGTTACCAATGTTGGATCATTATAGGTCACCAATGTTTTTGTATCTACATTAAAATCTACTGTTGCACCTGAGGCCTCAGCAATTTTTGTAGCTGTAATGCGCATTCGTTCGTGAACATCTTTTTGCATTTTACTGTCAAGCGTGCGAATGGTACCTTCCATAGTCAATTCTTCTGGAATGATATTGGAACGAACGCCTGCATTGATTTTTCCAACGGTAATAACTACAGGTGCTTTGGTTAATTCAGATTGTCTACTAACTACTGTTTGTAATCCATTGATTATTTGTGCAGCAACAACAATTGGATCAATACCACTCCAAGGTTGAGAACCGTGGCTCTGTTTGCCTTTTACTTTGATGGTGAACCAGTCTGAACTTGCCATCACAGACCCCGATTTATATTTGATGGTCCCTATTTCAGTTTGGGCATTGATATGAATGCCAAAAATGGCGTCTACTTTTGGATTGGACATCACACCCTCTTTGATCATTAAAGGTGCGCCACCTTCTTCTGTTCCAGGAGCACCTTCTTCTGCTGGTTGAAAAATAAATACAACAGTTCCAGGAACGTCTTTTTTCATTTTACTCAAAGCGGTAGCAGTGCCTAATAACATGGCAGTATGGGTATCATGTCCGCATGCGTGCATCACGCCTACTTTTTGCCCGCCGTATTCACTTGTTACGTTTGATTTAAAGGGAAGGTTCTGTCGTTCTATGACAGGCAAACCATCAATATCAGCGCGCAATGCCACAACCGGACCAGGTTTACCGCCTTTTAAAATGGCCACAACACCTGTTTTAGCTACGCCTGATTTTATTTCTAGTCCTAGTCCTTCCAGCTTTGATACAATATATTTCATTGTATTAAACTCTCTATTCGATAGTTCCGGGAATTGGTGTAAATGTCTGCGCCATGCTACTACAGAATCATTCACATCTTTTGCAGATTTCTCAATTGTTGTGGAGGAAATTTGTGCGGAAATAAAAAATGGAAGGGAACAGAAACCTAGAAAAAAATACTTTCTCATGATAATTGATTGTTGCTGAATTGATAATGGTTCAAGTTAAGTAGAAAACCGATTCAAGCAATGCGAGAAAGCATTATTCTATTCCCATTTATTTATGTTCTCCAAATACATTTCTACAGGCGTCGGCTATTTCGCCAAGGGTACAATAATTTTCCACAGCTTCAATGACCACGGGCATGATATTTTGAGATGATTGAGCTGTTAAAGTTATTTTGTTCAGTAGTTCCTGCACTTTTAGTGGGTCTCTTTTTGCTTTGAGGATAGATAGTTTATTGCTTTGAATTTGTTGTATGGTCTCATCAATTTTAAATGGAGGGATGCTATTTTTTTCTGACACTTGAAATTTATTCACACCTACAATGATTTTATGACCAGTCTCAATATTTCGTTGATAAGTATAGGCACTGCTTGCAATTTCCTCTTGCATAAAACCTTGCTCAATAGCAGCTACAGCACCACCCATGGCATCAATTTTTGCAATCAAAGCACTAGCTTCATGCACCATTTCTTGGGTAAGTGATTCAACAAAATAACTACCTGCCAAAGGGTCTACCGTATCTGGTGCGCCTGATTCAAAAGCTACAATCTGTTGCGTTCTTAAAGCAATACGCGCTGCTTCTTCTGTTGGCAAACTCAATGCCTCATCATAGCCATTGGTGTGTAAACTTTGTGTACCTCCTAAGACTGCAGCCAGGGTTTGAATGGTCACTCTACAAATATTGTTCAAGGGTTGTTGTGCAGTTAGGGTTGCACCACCTGTTTGCG
>JANOYH010000067.1:0-13435 GCA_031428775.1 Bacteroidota bacterium | reverse complement strand
CATTCAATAGTTTTGCCCGCATCAACAGACCGACCAACAGTTCCCGCATTTCCGCTAACCCATAATACTTGATTATTTACTACCGATAAACCCCGAATGCTTTTTTTGCTGCCTGATTGTAATGAAATTATGGAAGCTTGCTGGGCTTGTACTGTTGAAACAACGGCCCAAAAGCAACAGATTGTAAAGGTTTTATTTAATGACATAAGTAAGGAAAGATTTTATTTAATGGCATAAGAATAGCAGTTTTGCAAACTTAAAAGTATTACAATGATTCCATATTGGATGAGCAGAACACAATTGATGTTGGGTGACGAGCCCGTACTGAAATTGATGGGAAAACACGTGTTAGTAGTTGGATTGGGTGGTGTTGGTGGCATCTGTGCTGAAATGATTGCTAGGGCGGGTGTGGGTAAGATGACCATCGTTGACGCTGATACGGTTGACCTTAGCAATACCAACCGACAAATTCCTGCCCTTCATTCCACAGCAGGCCAACTTAAAGCAACTGTATTGGCAGAAAGATTAAAAGACATCAATCCAGCACTCGATTTAACCGTGTTACCTCATTATATCAAAGATGATGAAACCATCCAACTTGTGGAAACGGCTCAATTCGACTACGTTGTTGATTGCATTGATACACTTTCACCAAAAGTTTCCCTGATCAAGGCCTGCATAGATAGAAATATCCCCATTGTCAGTTCAATGGGTGCAGGTGGTAAATTAGACCCATCGCAAGTACAAATCACCGATATCTCTAGAACGCACGAATGCAATTTGGCGAGGTATGTACGCAAGAAATTACACGCGCTTGGAATACATAAAGGGTTGGCCGTAGTATTTAGTGCAGAAAAAGTGGATCAAACTAGGGTCTTCGAAACAGAAAAAGCCTTCCCTAAAAAATCTATCATTGGAACCATTAGCTATATGCCAGCTATTTTTGGTTGTACAGTTGCCAGTGTGGTGATTAGGGGATTGATGGCACAATCAGGTGAGCTAAATAGTTCCATACATTAAATATGGTTCAACAGCCTCTTTCCAAGCAGGAACAGCAGTCAATTTTGCGCTTTGTGCGATGAATTTTTGCAGCGGTAATTCAAACATTTTTTCTGCTTCTAAAATGCCCAATAATTTACTGAGGTGGTGCATACCTGTTTTGTTTACAGAAGTGATATAGGGTTTCCAAGCAAATTCGTTGGGATGCATTTCTTTGAGTAACCTGATCAACATTAATCCGTAGGAAACAATTTGAAAATATTCAGGTTGCTGAACCTTAAATTGTAAGCCTTTGCATACTTGGTCTAGGTATTTTCCCTCAAATGGTTCAAACTGTATGGAAGTTGCCAATACTTCTTCCATCGACATTTGATTCATGATGCCGACAATCATACTGGTTTCCATCCACGGTGCCCCTATTGCTTGAAATGCAAAATGTGTGCCCCTTGCTTCACTAATATTGGTTGCTTCAAACAAGCATAGTCCAGGATACAATAACATACTTTGAAAGCTTTGAATAGCAGGTGATGTAGGAACAAAAGGGATATCCCAATCTGGCTGAAAATCTGTTCTATTCCAATTGCTGCACCGGATAATTTCTAGCATACAACCCATATTCCTTACTTCATTAAAATACTTGGCAAGCTCGCCCAAAGTGCAAGAATGTCTGATAGGTATATTCCATCTACCTATAAAAGAAGCCTCAGATGCAGTTAACATAGGCCCCTCTGCCAATGCCAGATTTCCAGAAATAGGATTGGGCCTATCTAGAATGACCAAGGGCAATTGATGAAAAGCAGCTGCTTCCATGAGATAACTGAGCGTCCACAAATAAGTATAGTACCTACATCCTATATCAGGTATATCAAATAATAAAAGGTCAATTTCCGATAAATCACTGGATGTAGGAGCTAGTTTTTTGCCATAAAGGCTGATGACTTTAATTCCTGTCAAGCTGTCCACTCCATCGGGCATCGGTGCTCCATCGGCACCATCCAACAATAAGCCGTGCTCTGGAGAAAAGAGCTTGGTGATATTAAATCCATGATCCAATAAGGCTTTTCTGGATGAGATCAATTCATTTGTGGTAGCAGCCTGATTGGTTACAAAACCAATGCGCTGCTTTTTCCATGCAGGTGTTAGTTTCAACAATTGATCAATTCCAAATTGTACCATAAAACAGGTGTTTCAATAATAACTACTTAAATAACAGTTTTGTGAAAGGAATGGTTTGATTTTAATTGTTCTATTACATTAAAAATAATGGGACATCGCCCATAGTGCATGAAATGGGTGAAAAGTCGCTTTTTAAAATTAGGCAATTGCAATGCTGGGAATTCGCGACATCCTTCAAACCTATCTTCATAAACCTTACACTTGTTATCACTTAAAAAGTGGCAGGGGATGGTATTGATGATGTTCATACCATGTAGGCCCTTTTCAAGATATAGATCGTCAAATGCTGTTCTTGTAATGGTTAATTTAGCCGAAAGATGGTCGGCCTCATCTTCAGAAACCGTAATCATCAAAGATTTACAGCAATTGCCACAGCTGGTACAGTCAATTTTAGCGGTGATTTTTTTACTCAACTCCATCACTTCTTCATCCAGTTTTTGTGCATCAGATCCCTTTAGGTATGCTTTAAACCGTTCATTTTCTGCATCGTGGGTTTGAGAAAATGCCAAAATCTTATTCAGATCTGTTTCAATATGGTTGTCGATTCTAAGAATTCAATAAAAATAGCCTTTTTTTAAGAATGGGATTAATTTTAGGGCATAATAAAAGTTTATCCACATTGTGGATTGATTTGTAGAAAAGTAAAATTGTGTCGCAGTTTGAGGTAGTTAGATTTGCGGGTTGTTGCACCATATCACAAAGGCTGCATTCAAGGATCTAGACTATGGCAGAAGAAAAGAATTTATCAGAATATAATGAAGCTTCAATACGATCACTGGATTGGAAAGAGCATATTCGCTTGCGTCCAGGTATGTATATCGGTAAATTGGGTGATGGTTCGGCACCAGACGATGGCATCTATGTATTGATCAAAGAAGTCATTGACAATTGCATTGATGAGCATACCATGGGTTTTGGAAAACAAGTGGAACTCAATATTGAAAATAAAACGGTTACCATCCGCGACTATGGCCGTGGTATTCCCTTAGGTAAATTGGTGGACGTGGTGAGTAAAATCAATACAGGTGCCAAATATGATAGCAAGGCATTTCAAAAAAGTGTGGGCTTGAATGGGGTAGGTACTAAAGCGGTGAATGCTTTGAGTCAATATTTTAAAGTCACGGCTTTTAGAGATGGCAAAGAACGTACTGCAGAATTTGAAAAGGGAGAACTGATTAAAGAACACAAGGAAGCCAAATCATCAGCACCCAATGGAACGGAAGTGGTGTTTATTCCCGATGAAACAGTATTTCGCAATTATCATTTCATACATGAGTACCTCGACAACCAACTTTGGAATTATTGTTACCTGAATGCTGGCCTTGCCATGCATTTTAATGGTAAAAAATATGTGAGTAAAAATGGATTGTTGGATCTTTTGTTGCGCAAGACCAATCCAGACGAATTGCGCTATCCCATCATTCATATAAAAGGGGAAGACATTGAAGTGGCTCTTTCCCATAACAACGACTATGGCGAAGACATTTTTTCTTTTGTAAATGGTCAATTTACCACACAAGGGGGAACCCATCAACAAGCATTTAGAGAAGCGTATGTAAAAGTGATCAGGGAGTTTTATAAGAAGGACTATGAAGCTTCAGATATTCGTACCAGTATTGTTGCTGCCGTTTCTGTTAGGGTACAAGAGCCTGTGTTTGAAAGTCAGACTAAGACCAAACTAGGTTCTCAAAATGTATCTGAAGGCGGGCCATCAATGAAGAAATTTGTAGAAGAATTTCTTTCTAAAGAACTCAATAATTTCTTGCATCGCAATCCAATTGTGGCGGAATCGTTGCGCAAAAGGATTGAACAAAATGAACGCGAGCGCAAAGAATTAGCGGGCATTAAAAAGTTGGCTAATGATAGGGCAAAGAAAGCCAATTTGCACAATAAAAAGCTGCGCGACTGTAGGGTACACCTCAATGACGATGTCCCTCCTAAAAACAAAGAAGAGTTTATTGCTACTCAAAACAATTCCACCATTTTTATTACGGAAGGCGATAGTGCTAGTGGAAGTATTACCAAAAGTAGAAGCGTGGATACACAAGCCGTTTTTAGTTTGAGGGGTAAGCCATTGAATTCATTTGGTCTTACTAAAAAAGTAGTCTATGAGAACGAAGAATTTAACCTGCTACAACACGCGCTAAATATTGAAGAAGGACTAGAAGGCCTTCGTTATAACAATGTGGTTATTGCAACCGATGCCGATGTTGATGGTTTGCATATTCGTTTGTTGATGATGACTTTCTTCCTTCAGTTTTTTCCAGACTTGGTAAAACGTGGTCACGTGTATATTTTAGAAACACCTTTGTTCCGTGTTCGAAATAAGCAAGAAACCATTTATTGTTTTGATGAGGAAGAAAGACAAGCTGCAGTGAATAAGCTAGGAGGAAAACCAGAGATCACCCGGTTCAAAGGGTTAGGAGAAATTTCGCCAGAAGAATTTGGTAGGTTTATTGGTCCGCAAATTAGAATGCAACCCGTTATCCTAGAACCTGGCGATCATATACAAGACCTCTTGGAATATTATATGGGAAAGAATACCATGGAGCGACAAGAATTTATTATCAATAACCTGAAAATTGAATTGGACCTCGTGCACAATTAATTCAACGATTTAATTTTATAAAATGATTCATATAGTATTTGAACAAGCCAATGCAGAAGCCTTGAAAAAGGCCATTGAATTGGATAGCAGTTTAGAAGGAACCATCATAGAAATCAAAGATGATTTTGCAGTGGGTCCAATTGAAAACATTTACGAAACAGAAGGCTATCAACAAAGAAGGGATTGGTGGCAAAGCTTGTTGGAGTTTTCTCCCTATCAAGAACAAATCAATTTGGTGGATGATAAATTGACCGTACACCAATTGATGAGAACATTAGAAGAAAATGAAACAGAAAAGGTTTGGCTCTGGATGGGACAGAATGCACATGATGTTTGTGGCTATTATTGGTTGATGCCACAATTGCGGGCTTTTCAAGGAAGACTAGAAGTTTTGTATTTGAACAACCTGCCATTTATCAATGAGAAGGGTAATATTTTTTATCCCACTTATTTACACGAAATACAACCCAAAGAGTTTTTAAAAGCAAAAAAATTGGCTAGACCCATTACACTGAGTGAGTTTGAATTAGATCCGGATGAGTTTAAAAAACTCTGTGGTGAAAATGCTGGGGTAAGGTTTTTAGAAGGAGGTAAAAAAATTGCTGGCAAAGAAGCCGCTTTTTTTGACGCTGATATTTTACAAAATTTAGGGGCCGACAGCCAGAAACTCTCACGCGTGCTCAGCAATACTTTAAACAAAATGAAAGTGAAAACGGGTGACGTATACCTTGTTTGGAGAATTCGTGAGCTGGCTGCAATGGGTAAGATTGAATTGCAGGGCGACTGGAACAAAGGCTGGAAAGAAATAACTTTGAAACAACCATGAAAAGATTTGAGATTATAGCCATTGAAAAAATTGGGGAAGACGACCGAGGGGCTACTCATTTTTTTAATACAGATAGAACAGGTGAATTTATTATAGCATATAGAAAAGCGGGTAGTTCTAGTGGGAGGCATTATCATAAAGGGCTATCACCAAAGAAGAATCCTGAAAAAATTATTATCATGCAAGGTGAGGCAACACTGAATTGGTTAGATATGAGAGATGGCATGAAAGGTGCAGAAAAAGTAGTAGCACCTGCAATGATTACTATTGAACCTTGGATCTGGCATGAAGTGGTATCTGAAACAAACCTAATAGTTTTTGAGTTGAATGCATTGGCGGATGGACAAGGAGATACGTTTCGTTTAGAAGATTAGTTTGATTGAAAAGGTTTTTGAATTGTTATGGCGAAAGAGAAATACAACAACAAGGTTAATGAAAATGAATCGGGTGTTCAGGGGCAGTATAAAAACTGGTTCTTGGACTATGCTTCTTATGTAATATTGGAAAGGGCGGTTCCTGCTATTGAAGACGGACTTAAGCCGGTTCAAAGACGTATTCTTCATTCCATGAAGGAAATGGATGATGGTCGTTTTAATAAAGTGGCTAATATCATCGGACAAAGTATGCAATACCATCCTCATGGTGATGCTAGTATTGGGGATGCATTGGTAAACCTCGGACAAAAAGATTTATTAATAGATACTCAAGGAAACTGGGGCGATGTTAGAACCGGTGATGACGCTGCGGCTGCTAGGTATATTGAAGCAAGACTGAGCAAGTTTGCTTTGGAAGTAGCTTTCAATAATAAGACTACTGCATGGTCATTGAGTTATGATGGTAGAAAGAATGAACCAGTTACACTACCCATGAAATTTCCCCTGCTATTGGCACAAGGGGCCGATGGAATTGCGGTTGGGTTATCAACCAAAATATTGCCACACAATTTCAACGAGTTAATAGACGCAACCATCAAATATTTGCGCGGCAAAAAGTTTGAACTCTTTCCGGATTTTCAAACCGCCGGCATGATTGATGTGTCTAATTATAATGGTGGAAAACGCGGTGGTAAAGTTAGGGTACGTGCCCATATTGAAGAGTTAGACAAAAAAACATTGGTCATAAAAGACGTGCCATATAGTGTTACTACTACCCAGTTAATGGAGAGTATCACTAAGGCAAATGATCAGGGTAAGATTAAGATAAAAAAAGTAATTGACGTTACAGCTAAAGACGTTGAAATACAAATTGATTTGGCTACAGGAATTTCAACAGATATTACTATTGATGCATTGTATGCTTTTACAGATTGTGAAATCAGTTTATCTCCCAATGCTTGTGTGATTGTAGCAGATCGCCCACAATTTTTGGGTGTGCATGAATTGTTGACAGTTTCTGCAGATAATACAAAGCAATTACTGAATAAGGAATTGGAAATCAAATTGGCTGAGCTGGAAGATAAATGGCATTATACTTCGCTGGAAAAAATCTTCTTCGAAGAAAAAATTTATAAAGAATTAGAACAAAAACATGAGAGCTGGGAAAAAGTCATTGAAGCTATTGACAAAGCATTTACTCCTTTCAAGAAAAGGCTAAAAAGAGAAATTCATAAAGAAGATATTTTAAAACTAACAGAAAAACCTGTTCGTAGAATATATCGACTAGACATCAACGAACTCAATGAGCAAATCAAAGGAATTGAAGCTGAGATGAACCAGGTAAAATTCGACTTGGAACATTTAACAGATTTTGCAGTAGCCTATTTTGAAAACCTACAAAAAAAATACGGTAAGGGTAAAGAAAGAAAAACAGAGATCAAGGAGTTTGATACCATTCAAGTAAAACACGTTGCTATTGCCAATACCAAGGTCTATTTGAATAGGGAAGAAGGATTTATTGGAACCAATTTAAAAAAGGATGAATTTCTGGCCGATTGCTCCGACTACGATGATATCATTGCTTTTACAAAAGCAGGTAAAATGAAAGTGGTGAAAGTGTCAGACAAAGTCTTTATTGGCAAAGACATTATTTATGCGGCAGTATTTCAGAAAAATGATGAGCGCACAACCTACAATATGGTTTATTTAGACGGTTCTTCTGGCGTAAGCTATGGTAAACGATTTAATGTAACTGGTGTCACGCGCGACAAAGAGTATGACTTAACAAAGGGCACAGAAAAAAGTAAAATTCATTACTTCACCGCCAACTTAAATGGAGAAGCAGAAGTGTTGAAAGTGTTGTTGAGTCCAAATTGCACTGCACGAATCAAAGAGCTCGATTATTATTTTGAAGAATTAGAAATCAAGGGAAGGAGTAGTATGGGTAATCAAGTAACCAAATACCCAATCAAATCCGTAAAGCTCAAAGAAGCGGGCAAGAGTACTTTGGCAGGAAGAAAATTATGGTTTGACGATAAGTTTGGAAGGTTAAACACCGAATCAAAAGGCCAATACCTTGGAAGTTTTGAAGAGGAGAAGTTAATCGTGATCTATCAAGACGGTTCTTATGAGCTGACTGATACAGAACTTTTGCAAAGATTTGAGACGGACAAAATATTGTTGATTGAAAAATTTGATCAAGATAAAATAATTACTGCTGTTTATTTAGACCACGACAAACAACAGTTCAATATCAAGCGCTTTAGAATTGAGACCACCACTCTGAAAAATAAGTTTCTCTTTATCAAAGACGGAGATGGCAATAGGCTAGAAGCAGTATGTACTGATGAAACACCTATACTAGTGGTTCAGTCAGGTAAAGGTGCCCTGGTAAGAAAGGCAAAGTTTAAAGTAGCCAATATGGTAGAAGTGATGGGTTGGAAAGCAGTAGGTGCTAAGCTCACTGATTTCAGTAAAACTATTGAAATGAGCTGGGAGCAACAACCAAAAGAGGAAAATCCACAACCTGAGTTATTTTAGAAATTAGGTTAAACGATACCCATTAAATGGTTCTCAAATAAAGTAAGAATTTTTGAGTATTTCTTTTTAAGATAGGTCTATTTTAACCTGATTATTGATTGTTCTTTTTAACTTTCAACTTTAATGTAGCGCTTTTGGATAAATCGCTTTGAAGCATCACTTGGTAATCTTTTTTACCATCATGAATAATCATAGCAGCAGTGTTGGGAGGAATCATGCCTAGGTTTTCTGCAAACATGGATAATTCATTGTATTCCAAATTGGGATCTAGCTGTAAACTAATTTTTACTGATCTATGGTTGAGCATCGTTTTAACCAATACTTCTTTGCCATTTAGGTAGAGTGAAACGGAATCATAGTCGATAGTCCCATTATCATAAACCTCCACTTGAATTTTGGGATTATCGAGGTCAATTTCTTTAAAGTATGCTTTCTTGCGTGTGTTAATGAATGGAATACTAGCTGCTTTTGCAACAGCGATGCTGCTATCTGAATTTAAGGTTGTAGTTGCAAGGGTTGCAGCTTTGGTCATTGCTGGATTAGTATTTCCTGTATTCAACTGAACCGTTGTTTTATTTGTTTCTATATTAGATTGATTTGTTTCAGTGTTAGATGATTTTGTTTCAATGTTAGATTTATTTGGATCAACTGAATTTTGATTGTTTAATTGAACAGGTTTGCTTGAATTCATTGCAGTTTTGTGCTTTTCCTGATAAGCAAGTAGTGGTGCAGGGTCTTCTGCTGTAGTGTCAACTGGTTCGCCCATGCTTCTTAAAAAGCGGTATTTGATAGTGGGTACGATATACTGATTTTCTGGAGTACTAATGAGTAATCCATTCAATATAGAGGATACTTTTGACACCCTTAACTCAAAACTTCCAGACATGATGGATTCAACTGATCGTTTTGTGTCGTTTGAACGATAAAAAATGACGGGGATTTTTTTGAGGGTAAATACTCTAGAAGCTTTATCGAAACTACCTTCTATTTTGTTTTTAAAGAATTTGTCTTTGAAATAATAGTTGAATTCTCCTTTTACCTGTTTGTCGTCTTGTTTAAGGATAAGTTCTGCTAAATAGCTATCTGTAGAACCTTCAAGCTGTACATAACCCACTCCATACCATTTACCAGAAAGATTTTGGGCATGCAAAAAATTCCCCATACTGCACAAAGCAACAATCGCAATCAAGTATACTGGTTTGAGCATGGGCACGAATTTAAATCATGTAATAGGGGCATTTGTCAAAACTTGCTAACAGTATGTTTAATACCGTAGAAATGGCTATTTTCTACCATCTATTGAAAGAACGTTACTTTTGTAGCCGTTTTAATAAAAAAGTAGCATGGAAAAAATTCAAGTGGGTAATTATAATGTGTTGAGAGTAGATCGTAAAGTGGCTTTTGGCTATTATTTAGACGATGGTGCGGAAGGTATTTTATTACCCATTCGTTTTGCACCTCCAGAATTACAAATTGGTGATATGCTTAAAGTTTTTATCTACCACGACTCTGATAATCGACTGATTGCCACTACACAAACTCCATTTGGAGTGGTAGGTGATATCGTAAAAATGAAGGCTGTTGAAGTGACCAAACAGGGGGCATTTTTGGATTGGGGCCTGATGAAAGACCTTTTTGTTCCTACTTCCAAACAATTAGCTGGAATGCGTCAAGGGGGTGAATACTTGGTAAAACTTTATTTAGATGAGATGACGGGTAGGGTAGCTGCCACTGAAAAAATCGACTATGGTTTAAACAATGAGGCACTAACTGTAAAGGAAAAAGAGATTGTTTCTTTAGTAGTATATAGAAAAACAGAGCTTGGTTATGCCATGATTATCAATAGTAAGCATATTGGATTGTTGCACAACAATGAAATTTATAGAGAAATGGTATTGGGCGAACGTTTGGAAGGATTTGTTAAGACCATTCGACCAGATAATAAAATTGATGTGGTTTTAGGTAAGCCTGGATTCCAAAAAGTGGAGGACGAAGCTTCAAAGATTCTTCGGTTATTAGTGGAGAATGATGGTTATTTACCTTACCATGATAAATCTGATCCAGAAGAAATCTATGCCTTTTTTGGTATGAGCAAAAAGGTATTCAAAATGACCACAGGTATGCTTTATAAACAACAGAAAATTGCGTTTACCAAAACGGGTATTCAATCAATTGCTACTGACTAATGTTGTTAGTAGTTCTTCTTTTTTTTTATAGAATGAAATAAAAGTTTACGAAATACGCTATTATAAATAGTAACTTTGAAAATTATTAAGGAAAGCTCTATCTGAATATTTCCCACTAGGTTCTCTTACCGCTTTTGCCCATCATATTAGTCACATTAAACACTGTTTTATGATACAGCAAAACTGTCTAACGATTGTTAAGTATGAAGAAAATCAGTTTGAAACCTTTCTAAGTGTAACAAGAAGCTCCGTTACAAAAGAAATAACCCTAACCATCAAGGAAACAGAAAAACACGCATTTGGCGTTGCAGACCTCTGGAATATTACCCGTAAGTCAAAACACGCAATTATTAAAACACACCCCCTTGAACTATGAATTTGTGATGGAAGGTTAGTGTGTTAGATGTACAAAAAGCATTTTTTAACAATGTATATAGATTTATTTATTACTTGGTAAGTATTAATGCTATAGCTTTGCAAACTCAAAACCAGTCAGCGTACGTATAATATTCCTCATTGGATAATTTGACTACTTGCTTACTAACGATTCGTGGTTCTTACTACACTGTTGACTGGTTGTTTATCTAACATAATAAATTTGAAAGTATCATGAAAAATGAAACTATTTCTACTGCTATGATGCAGATGGATGCGGCTATATTAGCGGAACTATTAACTGAAGTGAAAGAAACCATTGCGAGCGATATCAATTTTAAAATCTTGGTTGCAAAAAAGCAAAAATTTAATATTGTTGACCTATGGAACATAAGGCGCAAATACAAAACTGCTGCAAGTAGGCGCAATGCTCGTTAAGTTAACTTAGCTCACTAAAAGTGCATCAAATAATATTTCAACAGGGTGTAATGCTTTAATTGAAGTACCATCTTTGATCTGGTGTCTGCAACTAGTTCCAGTAGCGGCTATGATTACGTCGTTTGATAGTTTACGAATTGTAGGCAACAAGACTAGTTCACTAATTTGTTGGGATAATTCAAAATGTTCTTTTTCATAACCAAAAGAACCCGCCATACCACAGCATCCTGAAGGAATTAATTGCACTTCATAATTCAAGGGTGCGGCTAATATTTGAAGGGATGCATCCACTGAAGCAATTGATTTCTGCTGACAGTGTCCATGAAATTGTATGGATCTTTTTTGTGTTGTAAATAATTTTTTGTCAATCTTTCCTTTAGACATTTCATTTGCCAAAAACTCATCAATCAAGAATACATTTTTTGAAAGACTTTTTGCATCCTGAAGTAAAGAATCATCTACTAAATCTGGGTATTCATCTCTGAAAGTCAAGATAGCTGATGGTTCAATCCCAATAAGCGGTGTTATTTCATTGATTATTGGAGAAAGTAAGCTGACATTTTTATTGGCGTATTTTTTTGCATCCCTAATAAGACCTTTAGACAGTCTTGCTCTTCCACTTTCTAAATGTTTTGGGATGACTACTTCATAGCCTAGTCGCTCTAATAATAAAATAGCTTTAATGCCAATACTCGTGTCGTTATAATTGGTGAATTCATCGCAAAACAGATAAACCTTTTTTGAAACTAGTTGCTTTATTTCTTTTTGATGCGCACGATACCATTGCTCTAGTGTGGTGCTATGTAAAGAAGGCAAGGATCTATTGGTTGCAAAGCCAACAGTTTTTTTGATTAATGTACTGATAGCTTTATTGGAAACCATGAAATTATATACAGAGGGGAATAAGCTGCCCAGTTTTGAAAGAGTAGCAAAATTGGCTATAAGTTTTGATCTTAGAGGAACGCCATTATCATCATAATAGTGTTGCAGGAATTCTGCCTTTAATTTTGCCACATCCACATTTGATGGGCATTCTGATTTGCATCCTTTGCAGCTCAAACAAAGGTCCATCACTTCATAAATCTCTTTATGATTGAAACGATTGATTTTAGTGGAATGCGTTAAAAATTCTCGCAAGATATTTGCCCTTGCCCTAGTGGTATCTTTCTCATTGCGTGTTGCCATAAAAGAGGGGCACATGGTACCACCTGATAAAGGCGTTTTCCTACAATCGCCCGACCCATTACACTGTTCTGCGTGCTGTAACACGTCTTGATCATGGTACCTGAAAACGGTTTTAAATGTGGGCGTTTGTTGTCCAGGGGTATAGCGCAACATGGTATTCATAGAAGGAGTATCCACAATTTTATTCGGATTGAATATATGTGTAGGATCCCAGATTTTTTTAACTTCTTTGAGCAATGCATAGTTTTTCTTTCCTACCATTTGTTCAATGAATTCACCACGAAGTCTACCATCGCCATGTTCTCCACTCAGAGACCCGTTATATTTTTTTACCAATGTGGCAATCTCTTCTGCAATGACCCTAAATAATCGGTTTCCTTCGGCAGTTTTTAAATTAATAATGGGCCGTAAATGGATCTCACCGGAACCTGCGTGCGCATAATGTACCGAATGCAGTCCGCGTTTGGTCAATATCTCATTGAACTCGCGGATATAAGCAGGCAGGTCGTTCACATCTACCGCGGTATCTTCAATTACCGGTACGGCTTTTTCATCGCCGGGCAAATTACCGAGCAGGCCCAGGCCGGCTTTGCGGAGTGTCCATATTTTTTTTGTGTCTTCTCCAAACAATAAAGGGAAATGATAACCTAATCCGGCAGCCCGCATATCAGTTTCTACCTGGCTGGCGATAACAATAATTTCTTCGCGGTTTGTTCTGGCAAATTCA
>JANOYH010000066.1:0-3257 GCA_031428775.1 Bacteroidota bacterium | reverse complement strand
CTAATAATAATTATTCCAGGTGATAAAATTTCATTCCCAATAGGTTTAATACTGATAATCGGGTTATGTGGATTTGGATCTCTGGAAGAATATGCATTAACAATTCTTCCCATTATTAGTATAATATATTTAATTTATTCTAGTTTCAATAATTTAAAGCTTACATCAGGAAAAAAAATAAGGCATGAGAAAAATTACTTTTATAACAATCGCATTTTTAATATTTTCAGAAGCCTTTGTTTTTAGTCAGCAAAAATCTAAACCCAATATACTTTTTATTGCCATAGATGATTTAAAACCAATATTGGGATGTTATGGGAATACACAAATTAAAACGCCAAATATAGACCGTTTGGCAAAAATGGGAACCGTATTTATGAGTAACTACGTGCAACAGGCCGTTTGTGGTCCAACACGGGCAAGTCTGATGACGGGTAAACGTCCGGACTATACCAAGATCTGGGATCTAAAAACGAAAATGAGGGATATCAATCCTGATATTTTAAGTTTGCCGCAATATTTCATTTCACAGGGATATTCTACTCAAGGTATTGGAAAAGTTTATGATGTTCGTTGTGTTGATAAAGATATTGATAAACCTTCGTGGAGTGTTCCTTTTTATAAAACGGACAGTAAATTCTATGGTGTGTATGGAGAGCCGGCAGAAGGCCGGTACCAATTGCCTGAAACAAAAGTATTGGCAGCCAAATATATTAATGAAGCTCTGGATAATGGTAAAACAAAAGCAGAGGCAAATCTATATGCAGAAACTAAAATTAAACCTTCTGTTGAAAGTGCGAATGTGGCTGATTATGCCTATAATGATGGCGCAAACATGTTACAGGCAAAGAATATTCTGGCCCAACTAAGCAAAAGCAATCAGCCTTTCTTTTTTGCAGTTGGCATTGCCAAGCCGCATTTGCCTTTTGTAGCACCTAAGAAATACTGGGATTTGTATAAAAGAGAAGATATGCCTCTGGCTAAATTTCAGGAACAATCTAAAAATCCTGTGGCAGTTGCTTATCATAATGCCGGTGAATTAAGAGCCTATTCTGATATTCCTCCTTTGACCTCTTTTACTGATCAAAAGGAGTTTGGATTAACGTTGCCTGTAGATAAACAGAAAGAATTGATTCATGGATATTATGCAGCCATTTCATATACCGATGCGAATGTGGGCATTCTTTTAAATACATTAGACTCTTTAGGATTAACAAAAAATACGATCATCGTTTTGTGGGGCGACCATGGCTGGCATTTAGGTGATCATAATTTATGGTGTAAGCATACTGATTTTGAAGAAGCAACACATGCTCCCCTGATTATTGCTTCACCTGAAATAAAGCCTTCAAAAACAAATGCCCAAACTGAGCATATTGATATTTTTCCAACATTATGCGATCTGGCTGGAGTTGCTATACCTTCACAGTTAGACGGGAAAAGTTTAGTGCCTTTAATGAAAAATCCACAATCGACTGTCAAAGAGTTTTCTGTTAGCCAGTATCCCAGAAGCAATGCTACAGCGGAAAATGAGAGACTGGGTTATACTGATGTAAATGCAATGGGTTATTCAATCAGAACAAAACAATACCGTTATACTATTTGGATGAATAATGGTTTTAGAAGTACACAGCCATTTAATAAAGATTGGATTATCGGAGTAGAACTTTATGATTATAAAAATGACCCATTAGAAACAGTTAATGTTTCTAATGATAAAAAGTATACAGCCATTGCGAAAGAGCTAAATGGTAAAATGATGTCATTTTTTAAATCACAAGTAAAATAAGCCTACAACATAATCAAATGGCTATTAAAGTGGAAAATCCGGTCCCCTTAACCAGGCATTTCCGGTTTTGATTGACCAGGAAACTTTCTCATTATCAAACCATTTAGTGGTCAGACTTAACCGGATTTTAATGGTCAAAGCCTCCGGATATTCCAAGCTATCAGTAATTACCCGATTTTTCTAATTTACAATGGTCCAGTTTTTTGGGGGGAGGTCAACGCAAATGGACTCCCTAATACCGGAACAATTATTTTCGCTTTTATTTGTTATGTTTTTAACTAAAAACATAACAGAATTTGTGATTAAGAATCTTTAAAATTGCTATAATTCAATTATATCCTAAATTTTCTAAATAAAACTTTGGTATCCTGGCTGATTTTTCGATCACTCACTTTTGCATAGATCTGAGTTGTTTTAATGCTTTTATGCCCCAACATTTTACTAACAGAATCTATAGGCACACCATTTTCTAATGTAACTGTTGATGCAAAAGTGTGCCGGGCAATATGATAGGTAAGTTGGGTAGGAATACCGCATATATCACCTAGTTCTTTTAAATAGGCATTAACTTTTTGATTGGAAGGGATAGGCAAAAGTTTTTGTGAGTTTTTCAACCTCAAATCGGTTTCATATTTTTTTAGAATACGCAACGCCGGTGGTAATAATGGTACCCTTTCTGAAATACCTGTTTTTTTTCTTGGTTTTATAAGCCATGGCTTACCATCTTGTCCGGTTTTCAAATGTTCTGATGTAAGGCTAGCCACATCAATGTATGCAAAGCCAGTATAACAAGCGAAGAGAAACATGTCTCGAGTAAGGTCAATACGATCAATAAAGATTTCTTTGTTTTCAATCAAATGCAATTCCTCGGCACTTAAGTGTGGAACTTTAGGGTCAATATGTTTAACTATGTAATTTAAAAATGGGTTTTTATCAAGCCATTCTCTATTTACACAATCACTTATGATTTTTTTTAAATTCTTAATCATTTTACCAGATGAATTAATAGACATAGTCAACTCTGTTTCTAAATAAAATTGAAAATTGGCTGCGAATCCGATTGATAAATCTTTTAAAAGTATATCCTGACTATTGTTCTTCCAAAGCAGAAATGATTTGAGGTGCTTTTCTGTTGTCTTATATTTTGTTAGGGTAGATTTTTGATAAAGGCCTTTTTCAACAAGTTGACCAAGTTCAATAATGGAATTACTAAATACTTGAAGTAATGTTCGTTTACTATTGTCCTCTCCAAACCACTTTTCACGAATATTGGCTACTGTAACGTCTTTGTTTTCGTCAATGAGACTATTCTCATACCGGTAAACTAGCCGTTTAATAGCGTCCAATTCGTTGTTGATTTCAATCACTTCAAGTGATTTGCCCTTAACCCTCCCTGTAGAAGCACACCATAAATGTGGTTTAACGTATTGGTTAGTAGTAATCTCGAACCTTTTATGTTCAATTATTA
>JANOYH010000065.1:0-2028 GCA_031428775.1 Bacteroidota bacterium | reverse complement strand
CTTATTGTTTGGATAAAAATTATACGTATCGTTATACACGTACTCCAAATTGTCTGTCAAATCAGCCATAATGGGATACTTAGTAGGATTGTTGATTACATCAGCAAACTTTTGTTTGATGTTCAACTCAACATCTGACTCTTTCTTACTCAATTCAATCAGAACCCTAAGTTTATATGTGTTCACTACTTTCTGCCATTGCTTTAATGCGGTAAGGGGGTCTTTTGCATTTGAAATTCTTTCCAGAAAATAAAAATCTCCTAATAAAGATGTGTTTGAAGCAGCAATCAACGCAGCCAATTGGGTATTTGATTCTTCTAACAATTGCAGACTTTGCATAAAAATCTGTTTTTGTGTGTCGTACTTTGGTGTTGGATTTTCTAGTCCTTTAAGTGCCTCTGTCATCGGCAAATCGCCCACTTTCAAACTCATATTCACAAAAAGGTATGCTTTGAAAAATTTTGCCAACGCAGCATATGGGTTGTTGACGCCAGATACTTTTTCTGCTTCTCGCTCCATGGCTACAACATTGCGCAATGTGCCAAAGTCAAGCGTTGCAGCGCCAGTCCAGTATTCATTGGTACCATAATAGGTATAAGTGGAAAGGGTAAATTGTCCGAATTTATCTGCATCACCCCCTGGGAATACCATGATATCATTTTCTACCTGTCTTAACAAAAGATAAGCAGGAACTGATGTAGGTTGATTTGGGTTTACAGCAAATTCTTCAAATTTTTTTGTACAACTACTTGCTACTATTATCACAGCAAGCATCATTAAACCTATTTTAAATTGAATTTTCATAATAATTGATTTGATATTTTCAAATAAAGTTGATCTGTTTTTAGAAAACAAAATTTACATTGAACCCATAACTACGTGTTGTAGGAGTTTGCAGATTTGGTTCGCGGCTATTGGTATTTGAAATGTTTCTACCAGAATACTGATCCACATCAATGTCTTTGAATTTAGAAGGGAAAAAGTATAAGAGGTTGCGCCCTACTAATGAAACATCAATTTTGGAGATGAATGAATTCTTTCCTAAGAATTTTTGAGGAACAGCATAGGTAATCACTAACTCACGCAATTTGACATATGTTTTTGAAACAGAGGTATGCTCAAAATTGTTAAAAAAGCGACTAACATAATCTTGAATAAACTTCACTTTAGACGCATTTGGTTTGAATTGCAATTCATTCATATTGGTAATTACTCCAGTTACAGGGTCGTATTTAATTACCGCTGCATTTGAAATCTGTACACCTTCCCCAATATAGGAACCTTCAAAACCAGGATTTTTATAATTGTTAAATTCAAATTCTCTTGCCGCACCAACAGCACCTTCTATTGTCATAATATTGCTTCCACCTTCAATCCCCTTTCTCATTACATAATCTTGAACAACGCCACCTACTTTTCCATCAAACTGGAATGACAAACTCAATGACTTATAAGTAAATTTGTTATAGATAGCCCAACTAAAATCTACGTCACCATTTCCTACATATTGCGCTTTAGGCAAATACACAGGATATCCTGATGAATTATTTATTACCATACCATCTGTTGTTTTAGCCGTTACGTTTGCAAACAATTTATCAACCCTATCACCTTGACGGAATTGATAACTTTCAAAGTTTGCTGGCAACTCTTTATAGATCTCTTTGTATGTAGACAAGTTAACCATCACGTCCCAGTTTAATCCAGTAGCACTTCTAAGGGGTGATCCGTTAATAGACATTTCTGCACCAGACAATTGTGTTTTAATGGCATTGGTTGTAAACCCAGTTAAACCAGTTGTTTGTGACAAAGGATAATTTCTGATTCCAGGGCCATTAATATTATTGTAATAAGTTGCACTAAATCCAATTCTATTTTGCAAAAATTTCATATCCAATCCAAGCTCTGTACTGGTTAACACAGAAGATTTAATATCTGGATCAATTTTATTTCCGGGTGCATAAGCTCCTGTTTGTCCATTATACACAGTTCCAATGGTATAAGCGGGATCAGACAATGAATAAGATG
>JANOYH010000064.1:0-17977 GCA_031428775.1 Bacteroidota bacterium | reverse complement strand
CTTTCACTTGCTGCAACAATCACTTCGTCATTAATATAATAGTAAGCGGGGCGAATACCATGTGCATCTCGCATTACAAAACTATAGCCATTGCCTAATAAACTTCCAATGGTGTAGCCACCATCAAATAATGGCGTTGCTTTCTTTAGCACTTTTGCAATGTCGGCCGAATTAGGATTTTGCTCGTCTTCTTTTGCAAGAAAATGGTGCAATACTTCCATCATTGCTGCAAGGTCGCTTTGCTTCTGGAAATCGCCCGGACTCATATTGATCAGATCAAAAAGCTCGTCTGTATTAACCAAGTTAAAGTTTCCAGCGAGGGCCATATTTTTACCAGGCATTAGATCTCGCTTGATAAAAGGGTGACAAAACTCTACATTATTCTTACCCTGCGTACCATAGCGAAGATGTCCCAATAAAAGCTCCCCCAAAAAAGGCAGGTGCCCTTTCATAAGACCGGGATGCTGTTTGATATCAGGTTGATATTTTTCTAGTTCGGCAACCTCCTGTCCAATTCTAAAGAAAAGGTCGGCAATGGGTTGAGGTGCATTGCTGCGCATTCGATGTAGATAGGGATTTCCTGGTTCCGTGTCAAGTTTAACAGCAGCGAGGCCTGCGCCATCCTGACCACGATTGTGTTGTTTTTCCATTAACAGGTAGAGCTTACTTAGTCCGTAAGTAACTGTTCCATGTTGTTGTAAATAGTAGGAAAAAGGTTTCCTAAGGCGGATGTAGGCAAGCCCACATTCATGTTTGATATCGTCGCTCATGATGGTAATTAAAAGAAAGTGGCGAAGTTACAACTCCGCCACATTTTATTACTGTTAATTATAAACAACTGTTTTTTCCGGTTTCAGGGTTTCTGCCAGCCAGAGAAACTCATTTATAAATGTATCCGTAGGCTTTTGGAAACTTGAATCTAGTAAAACACCGTCCTCACTAAATTTTTTGTCCACAAAAGGCGTAATTAGCATATGGGGCGATGCTACTCCAAATAAGCCAGGAACAAGTAATAGTAACTGTTGACTAGATCGCATACCACCCATTCCACCTACTGAAGCAGGAGCCAAACCAAAGGCTTTGCGAGCCTGTTTAGGAAAATGGTCTAAGAGGTTTTGTAATGCTGGTGAATAGCTACCATTGTATTCGGGAGTAACCAGAATAAATGCGTCTGCAGCAAACATCAATTTAGCCAGAGGCTTATAAATGTCTGGTGTTTTTTCCATTGTACTAAACACGTCTTGTAATAAGGGAAGGTTCCAATCGCGCACGTCTATAATGTCAATGGTATGAGCTGTTTTTTCTTCTAATTGGCTTTTGAGGAAGAGTGCCAAACGAAATGTAACGCTTCCTTGCCTTGGACTGCCTGTGATAATGGCTATATTCATAATTGGTATTTAGTTGCATCAAGTGACAACACAAAAATCTCCCTAGTGTTTAACTGTTTGCTGAATCCTTTGCAATAATACTTTCATATTTATGCCTGTTTTGATAAATAGCCAAAGCATTCAAGAGCACTAATAATATGCCGATTCCTGGTTGATGCGCTATTAATAATTCAAACAAAAGTATATTAATCAATATTGGTGCAGAGAGCAATAAAGCCAGTGCCCTTGTTGGTTTATAGATTAATAATAAAGCAATGATTGTTTCTAATAGTTTCAAAACAACCATAAATCCAGATTTTTCAAGTAATCCTGCAAATATTCCAGCATCCCCTACCATTGGTGGTGTAGGAATGAGATGGAAAAAATAAACTGAAGCAGAAAATAAAAATAGAAAAGCAATCAGGTAAATGGGTATTTGTAGGATGTATTTCATGTTTTTTATTTAAAATTATGCTTGTTTAATCATTTGAACGCTTAAATGCAATTTCACATCGTCGCTTACTACAACGCTACCTGCTTCTGTAATAGCGCCCCAAGTTAAGCCAAATTCTTTTCTACTGATTTTGCCATTGATTTCAAAACCGGATTTTATTTGTCCGTAAGGATCTGTAGCAGTTCCACCGTATTCAACTTTAAATTCTACCGCCTTGGTAACATCACGAATGGTAAGATCACCAGTTAAAATATAGTCGTCTCCTGAAACCAATTTCAAAGCGCTTGATTTGAAAGAAAGTGTTGGATATTTTTCTGAAGCAAAGAAGTCGTCACTTTTCAAATGACCATCACGCTGTTCGTTATTGGTGTTGATACTGTTTGTTTCTGCTTCAAAATTGATGACTGCGTCTGTGAAGTCGGCCGCAGCTGCTTCCATGCTTGCATCAAATTTGTTGAAATTACCAGAAACATTGGTAATCATCATGTGTTTTACTTTGAAGGTGATTTCGCTGTGTGAAGCGTCGATTTTGTACGTTGACATTGTTTTGTTTTTTTAAATTTTGAAAGGATTTACATGGGAACTTCTATCAATACTATTTGTGCGTCTGTTGTTGCTTGTATGTTAACGGTTTGCATATCGTAGATACCTAGGCCATCTCTTTTTTCAAGGGCTTGATCATTCACTGTTACATTCCCTGACAAAACAAATACGTACACACCATTAGCTGGTCTATGTAAATGATAATTGATAGAAAATCCAGCGTTGAAATTTCCCAACGAAAACCAAGCGTCTTGGTTAATCCAAACAACATCAGCATTATCTGGCGCAACTACATTTAATAGTTGGTTGATTCTATTTTCAGGAAGAAATGATTTTTGCTCGTAACGAGGCTCGATATTTTTTTCTTTTGGCATTATCCAAATCTGTAAGAATTTAACTTCTTGGTCTTTGTTGGCATTTACTTCACTATGCGAAATGCCTTTACCCGCACTCATGATTTGAACGTCGTGTTGTTTGATGATTTCGTTTCTGCCTGTGCTATCTTGGTGTTTTAAATCGCCTGAAAGTGGTATCGAAACAATTTCCATATTATCGTGTGGGTGTTTGCCAAAACCCATGCCTGCGCTAACAGTATCATCATTTAAAACCCTTAATGCGCCAAAGTTCATGCGCTCAGGATTATGATAGCTTCCGAAACTGAAACTATGGTAACTGTTTAACCAACCATGATTGGCATGGCCCCTTGTATTTGCTTTGTGTAAAATCGTTTTCATGTGTGCTTATTTTGCGTGTATATACATGTATTTAATTAAAAAAAATCAGCTCTCTTTTTCTCTTACTTTTTCTAATAATAGATTTAAAGTTTTTGCATCATTTTCTGATAACTCAAGTGTTTGATCAAACAAAGTTTCCATTGAAACAGTTGTTGCTTGTAATAATACCAAACCTCCAGCTGTAATGGTAATCACAGTCTCTCTTTTGTCTAACTGAGAAGTAGTTCTAACCACTAATTTCTTTATTTCTAATCTGTCTATAATCCTTGGTACGTTTGAATTTTTTTCAATCATTCTGCAAGCAATGTCTCTCACACACATTTGATCAGGATACTTTCCCTTCAAAATTCTCAGTACATTATACTGTTCGTGTGTTAATCCATATTCTTTCAAAGACTTGCTCATTGTTGTTTTCAACCACCATGCAGTATATAATATATTCAAACTTGCTTTATGCGTTTCATTCTTGAATCTAGTACTTTGTATGGCTTGTTCTAACTTCACAACACAAATGTATGTATGTACATCTAATTTACCAAATTCTTTTTACTTTTTTTGAATTTTATTGAAAAAAGGCCGACTTGTCTTCTTTCTGTACATAAAAAAAGGCTGCCCTTTTGGACAGCCTCATTAAATATGGTTATACTAATCTATTCTATTTTTTTACCGTTTCGCCGGCATTTTTCCAGTCCTCCAGCCCCTTGCAAGTGCCGAATTCCTTGTCGATATTAATATAATAAGTAGGAATATGCTCTTTGAACCATTTTTCTAAGATGCCAGATTTTTTATCCTCCAGTGCCCTATTGGCCACACGGTTATAATCTTCTTTCAGGTTCTCTCTATGCGGTTCTGTTCTGTTTTTCAAATAAACGATCCTTACTTTTTTAGTGCCTCGTTCATCTGTATAAGCTTGTGGTTTTGAATAACTGCCCGGTTTCATGTCCTTTAAAAGGATCACCATTTCTTTATCTACCTGATCCAACGTAATAAAACTTGAACCATCCCTACTTGCCACAGCTCCTGCACTGAATTTACTTCCTTCATCTTCACTAAACTGATTCACCGCCGCACCAAAACTGATACTTCCCGCCAATATTTTTGTACGAATAGTATCTAATTTGTTTTTTGCGTCTTGAATTTCTTCTTCCGTTACTGGAGGGATGCGTAGGATATGTCTCACAACAGCGTCGTCTCCGGCTCTACTTACCATCTGTATGATATGCAGTCCGAATTTAGACTTAATCACATTCGAAATCTGCCCTTCTTTTAAACGAAATGCGCCAGAAAGAAATGCGGGGTCCCACATGTTTTTGTCGTTTCGGTTTAAATTATACTGACCACCGTTCTCTTTTACACCTGGATCTTCGGAATAAAATTTTGCCAGTTGTTCAAATTTCTTTGCCCCTGATTCTACCTGTTTCTTATAGTCATATAATTGTTTTGCTACGTATTCATCTACGTCTTTATTTGCTTTTGGTTGAAGGATTAATTGACTCACTTCTATCTCACTTTCATAAAAAGGGAGGCTATCTTTTGGTGTTTTATTATAATAAGATTTTACCTCTGTAGGGGTCATTTTGATACTTCCTACAATTTTACCACGCATCTGTTTTGCTAATTCTTGTTCTTTTAGTGCTTCTCTGAAATCTTCTTTCATCTGATAGATGGTTTTGCCGGCAATTTCTTCCAAGACTTCCTTAGAACCATAGGAGCTGATAAAGCTTCTTATTCTATTCTCCAAATCAGCTTCAATATCTTCTTCACTTACGGTCAAAGAATCTTTCAGGGCTTGTAAAACCAATGCCTTCTGAATCAGTTGGCCTTCTAAGACCTGACATTCTGTAGGAATCATTGCTCCCTCTTGGCCTTGGGCTTGTCGTTTGATATCGGAGATGGCATTGGTGATGTCTGAATGCAGGATAATTTTATCGCCCACTTGTGCAATAATTTTATCTGCCACCACTCTTTTAGACTGTGCTTTTGCGGAAAGTATTCCCGCCATCATTACCAAAACAATTAAAACACGCTTCATAGATTACAATATCTTTCAAAAATAACGAATCAGGCTGCGAACAGCCTGATTCGAATTGCTTTTAACAAAACTACATGACTTCCACTAGTTCTATTTATAAGGTACGTTTCACTTCTTCTTCTTCAAATGCTTCTACTATATCACCCACACGTAGATCGGAGAAGTTTTTAATAGTCAATCCGCATTCAGTATTAGTAGCCACGTCTTTTACGTCGTCTTTGAATCGTTTCAAGCTGCCCAATTCGGCTGACTGACCTTCTCCTCTTGGATACTCCACAATACCGTCACGGATGATCCTGATTTTGCTATTCCGCGCAATTTTTCCTTCCAAAACAAAACATCCTGCAACAGTTGCTTTATCAAATTTATATACTTCACGTACTTCAACGTTTGCAGTAATTTTCTCTTGGTATTTAGGTTCCAACATTCCTTCCATAGCGCTCTTCACTTCGTCGATTGCTTGGTAGATAATACTATACAACTTAATCTCTACTCCTTCTGTATCTGCCAACTTATTGGCTTGCATAGAAGGACGCACATTAAATCCAATCACAATAGCATCGGAAGCAGTTGCCAACAATACATCGCTTTCAGAAATCTGTCCAACTCCTTTATGCACTACACGCACCGCAATTTCTTCGGTACTCAATTTCTGTAATGAATCGCTCAATGCTTCAACAGATCCGTCCACGTCACCTTTGATAATGATATTCAATTCCTTGAAATTACCCAAAGCCAAACGACGTCCAATCTCATCTAGTGTAATATGTTTACGAGCACGTAGTCCTTGCTCACGCAGGATTTGCGCACGCTTAGTGGCTGTTTCTTTTGCTTCTGCTTCGTCTTCAAACACTTTGAATTTCTCACCTGCTTGAGGCGCACCATTCAATCCCAATATTACTACTGGTGTTGATGGAGGAGCAATTTCAATGCGTTGATTCCTTTCATTGAACATGGCTTTTACACGTCCGTAGTGTTGACCTGATACGATTAAATCGCCCTGTCTCAGGGTACCGTTTTGAACCAGCATTGTAGCTACATAACCACGGCCTTTATCCAATGATGCTTCAATGATAGAACCTGTTGCTTCTTTATTAGGATTTGCCTTCAGGTTCAAAATTTCTGCTTCTAACAAAATTTTCTCTAGTAATAAATCTACATTCAGACCTTGCTTAGCACTCAATTCTTGGTTTTGGAATTTTCCACCCCAAGCTTCTACCAAGATATTCATTTGCGACAATTGTTCGTAGATCTTTTGAGGTTGAGCACCGTCTTTATCAATCTTATTCACTGCAAAAATCATCGGCACAGCAGCTGCTTGTGCGTGACTGATGGCTTCCTTGGTTTGAGGCATCACGGCATCGTCGGCCGCTACCACAATGATAGCCACGTCGGTAATTTTAGCACCACGAGCACGCATGGCTGTAAAGGCTTCGTGACCTGGAGTATCTAAGAAAGTAATCGCTTTTCCGTTGGGCAGTGTTACCTCATAAGCACCAATATGCTGGGTGATACCACCGGCCTCACCTGCAACCACATTAGCACTTCGGATATAATCTAGTAAGGAAGTCTTACCATGGTCAACGTGACCCATGATGGTAACAATTGGGGGCCTTTCAACCTGAGCAGCTTCATCATCGTCTTCATCTTCTTCGTCCATTTCATCAACGTCGTCTATACCTATGAATTCTACTTCAAATCCAAATTCACTCACCACTAATTCAATTACTTCCGCATCTAAGCGTTGGTTGATGGATACCATGATACCAAGACCCATACATTTTCCAATTACTTCCGCAAAGCTCACGTCCATCAGGTTTGCCAACTCACTCACTGTAACAAATTCTGTTACTTGTAGTTTATTGTCTTCCGTCATTTCGCCCATGTTCTCTGCAGCTTCGTCTCGCTTAGCCCTACGATATTTTGCTTTCAAGCTCTTCCCCCGTCCACCAGTGCCGGATAATTTGGCCTGTGTTTCGCGGATTTTTTCTTGAATTGCTTTTTGGTCAATTTCTTTGTTGTCGTCTTGTCCTCTTCTTGCAGGAGCACTACGATCCCTACTTTGGTTTCCACCACCTGCGCGGTTTCCACCACTTGCGCCACGGTTAAATCCGCCGCCGCCTTGCTGTGCTCCGCCGCCCCTACTATTGTTGTTATTAGCAGGAACGATTGGTCTATTTGGGCCAGATGGACGAGCAGTTGTACCTGGGGTACTAGGTTGACTAGCCCCTCCTGGTGCTTCTGGTTTTTTCTCAACCGGAATGCGTTTGCGCTTGCGTTTCTCTTCCCTACCCATAGGTTTAGGACGGGTATCGCTATTGATAGGCAATTCAATTTTGCCCAATATTTTAGGACCTTCTAGTTTTTCTGCTTTGATATTTTCAATAACAGGACCAGCTTCTTCTTCTTCAACTGCAGCAATTGGTGCTGGTATTGGAATGGAGATCGGTTGTTTTACTTCAACAGGGACAGTTGTAACAGGGGCAGCTTTCTCAACAGGTGATACTTCTACTGGAGGTTTGGCTGCTTCTGCTTTTTTGCTTGTTTTCTTAGGTCTTGTAGATGAATCGATGGTAGATAAATCGATCTTATTGATCACTTTTGGCGCTTCTAATTCAGGAGCGTCAATATTGGTAACCTGATTTGCCACTGGAATTTCTTCCACCGCCTTTACAGGAGCAACTACTTTTTCCGCAATCTTTGCTTCCACAACTTTTGTTTCTACCACCTTTGCTTCCACAACTGCTGGTGCTTCAACTATGGGAGTTGCAACAATAACAGGTGCAGGTACAGGTGTTGGAGTTGGTACAACTACTGGTGCAACAGGCTCTAGGGCAGCAACTTTAACGGGTTCAACCTTGGTAGACTTGTCTTCTTTTTTTACGAAACTAATTTCTTCTTCGTCTTTTTTCTTCCTTGGTTCGCCTTGTGCTCCTTTTGGTATTTCTACTTGATCAGCTTTGTTCTTTGCTTGCTTATCTTGTTGGAACTCTGCCTGTAAGGCATAGTAATGATCTTCCGTAAGCTTAGCGGTAGGCTTAAGATCATCGCGAATAAATCCTTTCTTCACTAGAAATTCAATCAGGGTATCCTGACCGATGTTGAATTCCTTAGCGGCTGCTAACAGTCTTGGTAATTTCAGTTCTGACATTCAGTTTTTTTTAGTCAACAAACCAGGGCTTGCCCTGGTCCTTATTAGGTGCTTATCTGCTTCCATCCAAGTTTAAGTAACAGATAGTACTCAGACAAAGATAGCTTCTTATAAGCTGCTTATTCTTCACGTTTGAATTCTTCTTCCAATACTTTACGAACTTCAGTGATGGTTTCTTTCTCCAAATCAGTCCTTCTTTCCAATTCTTCAGCTGATAATTTCAGTACGCTTCGTGCAGTATCACAACCAATTCGTTTGAATTCGTCAATGATCCATGTTTCAATCTCATCGCTAAATTCTTCCAAATCAATATCAAATTCATCCACCACTTCTTCGTCTTCACGGAATACATCAATTTCATATCCAGTAAGCTCACAAGCCAGTTTAATGTTAACGCCTCTGCGTCCAATGGCAAGAGAAACTTGGTCGGCTTTGAGGTAAACCTCCGCGTGTTTTTTCTCATTGTCCAACTCCATATAACTGATCTTTGCAGGCGTTAATGAACGTTGAATGAGTAATTGAATATTAGTAGTATAGTTAATTACGTCAATGTTTTCATTTTTCAATTCACGAACAATACCGTGAATACGGCTACCCTTCATACCCACGCAAGCACCAACTGGATCAATGCGGTCGTCGTAGCTTTCAACAGCCACTTTAGCCCTTTCACCCGGATCACGTACAATTTTCTTGATGGCGATGAGTCCGTCGAAAATTTCTGGAACTTCAATCTCCAATAATTTAGAAAGAAACAAGGGGCTTGTTCTAGAAAGTATGATAACAGGAGAGTTGTTTTTCAAATCAACCCTTGCAACAACTGCACGGATATTCTCGCCTTTTTTGAAATAGTCTTGTGGAATTTGCTCCGACTTTGGTAGAATCAGTTCATTACTTTCTTCATCCAGTAACAAGACTTCTTTTTTCCAAACTTGGTAAACTTCGGCACTGATAATATCACCAATGCGGTCGCCATATTTTTTGATCAATGCATTTTTCTTCAAATCGCTGATTCTGCTTGCAAGTGTTTGCTTGGCAGCAAGAATGGCTCTACGACCGAAATCTAGAATATCCACTTCTTGATAAAGCTCTTCCCCTACTTCAAAATCTGGTTCAATTTTCACGGCATCGGTGTAGCCAATTTCAGCCAAAGGATCCAAAACCTCACCATCGTCTACAATCATCCTGCGGCGGATAATTTCTAAGTCGCCTTTTTCAGCGTTTACGATTACGTCGAAGTTTTCGTCGCTACCAAATTTTTTGCGTAAGAGGGTTTTGAAAACGTCTTCTACCACCTTCATCATCGTTGGACGATCAATGCTTTCTGCGTCTTTGAATTCCTGGAATGCCTCAATCAGGTTGATACTAGCCATAACTTAATTTTTTTTTCGCTCTGTAAAACGCTGTTTACAGCTGATTAAAATTTAATTTGAACGGTTGTTGTTTTTATGTTGTTGAAAGGAATCAGCAATTGTTGCGTAACCATTTTTTTTCCTTTACCTTCTGTTGTTTCTATTAAAATTGTTGCTTCTGTTACGGCTATCAGTTTTCCTTCATTGGTAGTTCCGTCGATGAATACCAAGTCTAAAAACCTTCCCACATTTCTGAGGTATTGCCTATTAAACAAAAGAGGCTCACCAATACCTGGAGATGAAAGTTCTAAAGAGAATTCACCCTCTGGATACCAGCCATGCTCTTCTATTTGTTTATACAATTGCCTATTGAACTTTACACATTTTTCAATAGATATCCCTTCATCTCCATCCATAAATACCTTGATATTATTGGTAGGTTTTATACGGACACTAACAAGAAAATAGGTAGGTTCTACTTCCAATATTTTCTCAATGAGTGCTTCTATCTTTTTTACTTGTGCTTCCATTCGCTTCAGGTATAAAAAAAGGAGAAGGGAACGGTAGCCGTTCCCTTCTGTTGATTATTTCCGAGGCAAATATAACGAAATAGCAACCAATCATCCAAATTTGTCTTGTTTCAAGTGCATCCTCTTTATCTTTGTACCACTATGATTAAGTTTATTTTTTACGGTTTGGTGATCTACTTGATTTATAAATTGATATTCGACATTGTTGTCCCAGTTTCAAAAGCAAGTGCCCAAATGAAGGAAAAGCTGCATCAAATGCAGGAGCAACAACAGAAATTTCAACAAGAACAAGCCCAGGCCAGTCAAGTGCCCAAAAATGAACCAAAACCCATTGTCGATAAGGATTACATTGAATTTGAAGAACTAAAATCTCAAGGTTCTAGTACTAAAATTTAATATAAAGTTCTTCTCCATTTGACCTATTATAAGCCTAAATCGGGCAAGGTTTGTGGCCATTGTAAGTGTATGGCCTGTAAACCAGCTTCTTTTGCTGCCAATACATTTTTGAGGGTATCGTCTATAAATAAGGTTTCTTGAGGGTCTAGTCTTTGTTCTTTAAGAATGTGCAAAAATGGTTCAACCTCTGGCTTTCTCATCCCCAAATGTTGTGAATAATAGGCTTTCTTGAAAATGGCATCAAAATCAGCTTTCCCAGTTTGTTGTTGATAGGTTAACACAAAAGCATCATGGTGTATTTGATTCGTATTAGAAAACAAAAATATTTGATACTTTTCTTTAATCCCTTCCAACCATTCCAAACTGGGCAATCTAAAGTCTAATAATAAGGCGTTCCATGCATTCTTTATAGCCAAATCGGTCAAATTTGTGCCAGTTGCTTCTCTAAATGCCTGATAAAAAGCGGATGCTGTGATAGCCCCAGTTTCCAATTGCACAAACAAATCATTGGCATGGTGTTGTGTAAACATATCACTAAACCCGTCCACACCAAGTTCTTTAAAAGCTGTTTCTGTTAGTTTAAAGTCGATATTCAAGAACACCCCACCTAAATCGAAAATAATATTTTTAATTGCCCCCATTGGAATAACTTATTTTTTTATTTGTGTTAATTTTAAATGAATGGATTGAAGGTATTCTGCTTTTTTGTTGCCACGCAATTTTTGAGCAGTTTTTGTAAAATAGTAGTGCTGCTCTAAAAATGCATATTGCAAAGAATTCCAATCATTTTCATTGTTTATGAAACCGTATGCCAATAACTCAGCATATAATTTTTTACCTATTAACCAAAAGTCGTCTCGACCCAGATAATCCAAATCGGCGTCACATATAATTTCTTCAAATAAACCATTGGGTTCTTGGGGAATTTTTGTTGCCGTAATAATCTGACAAATCACTTCCTTTTCATTGATTGTTAGTTCATACAACATGAATTCTGCGTCTTCCATAAAAATTCGACAGCCTGCAGCTTCATGATTTGAGTAGGTTTCCAAAAATCCAGTATCATGGTACAAAGCCGCAATCTTTAATAACAACAAATCACGCTCATTAGTAACGCCCTCGGCTTTCGCTATACGTTCAACCTGTAATAAAACATCGGCTGTATGCCAAATAGTATGATAATATAAGCGTTGGTCTAGGTCCTTCAATCGATTATACACTCGATGCTTTATTTTTTCCAACATAAAAAAGTCATTTACAAAATACATATCAAGTAAACCTTTATGTTTTGCATCAATCTTTCCCCTGTATTCACATTCAAAATATTCTTTAATCAGTTCATGTGTGGCTCCGCTAATATTAATTTTATTTACGTCGCAATTTTCTACCAACCTAAAAGCTGTGTTGACGGTGTCGCCCCAAATATCATAAGCAAATTTCTTATTCCCTACAATACCAGCAACAACAGGACCTGAATGAATACCTATACGGATTTCGAAATATAATTTTGAGGCTGCCTTTTTAATTCTCTTATTTTCTAGAATGAATTTCTGTATAGCGAGAGCCGCTTCTAATACATTCTCTGCATGCTTTTCGTCTTCGAGGGGTAGTCCACAAACAGCCAAATATCCGTCACCAATTGTTTTTATTTTTTCAAGTCCAAAATCTGCAGTAATAGAATCAAAAGCTCTAAAACAAAAGTCTAATTCAGCTACCAATTCTGTAGGTGAATATGATTCCGACAATATAGTAAAGTCAACAAAGTCTGAAAACAACACGGTAACATGGTTGTATAGTTTTGCAGCTGAACTTCCTTTTTGTTTCAACTCTTCTGCAATTTCTGATGGAATAATATTCAAGAGAAGTTCTTCTGACTTTTCTTTTTCTTTTTGCAACTCGGCTGTTCGAAGGATAATTTTCTGTTCTACATCATTATATAATGTGGCATTTTCAAATGACACTGCAATTTGAGATGCCAATAGTTTAACAATTTCTGTACGCTCTAGTGTGAATGCTTGATTGATCAAATTATTTTCTAACAAGATTAAGCCTTGCACAATATTATTTTTTAATACTGGCAAACAAAGCAAGGACCTTACTTGATTAGTTTGTATATAGGGATCGTTTTTAAACGCAATTTCATTAGATGCATTATTCAGTATGAGTGTTTCCCTAGTTCGATAAACGTATTGAATAATACTAATGGGCAGGATGCGTTTATTGGCAATTACTTGATTGGTATCTACGTTACCTGTGCCTCTTTTAGAAGCTTGAATGACAAATTGATTGATACTATCAGGTATGATAAAAAAAGCATTTTCCGCAGCAGCATTTTCAATTAGCACATTGATTAGATTGGCCAATAATTTGTACAAATTAATTTCTGAAGAAATAGAACTAGAAGCTTTTATGAAACTTTGAAAATCAGTTTCAAGTCCTGCATTCAATTTTTGAATCGCAAAGGGTTCTTTAATGGCTTGTAGAAAGGGATAATCAGCTTCTAATTGTTTAACCAATAATTTTGCTCCCCAGAAATTAAACTGTGTATGTGATTGACGGATATAAACTTTTTCCAATTCATGCATTCCTTGATACTGATAAATCAGGGCTAATTCTTTTGCAGCGATCCCGGCCGACATATATTGTTCATGTAAAATAGCCAAGTCAAATGCCTGTTGCAAAAAATACAATGCTTTTGAATAGTCATTATTTTTAAGTTTTTTCAATCCTTTTAGTAACCAACTTTTAGCAAGATTATTTTCTGCTTGAAGTTTAGCAGCATTGCTGATAAGTTTGATGGTATTGCCAATAAATCGTTTTTCCCAAAACTTTAATGCCTGAGGCTTTTTTAATAGTTTCAAGCTGATAAAAAAGTGGTGCATGGTGAAGCTATTGACCATTCCAAGCTGTTTTTTCATCGCCAACATCTTAGCAACTCTTTCTTTAGAAACATCAAAACGACCTGTCAAAAACTGGTGCATTTCTTCTAATATATAAATATGGTTGAGTGTTGTAAATTCAGCTTCTTCATGAGCCTTGTCTCTTATTTGTTCAATTCCAAGTTTATACTTTGCCATTGGTACAACTGGCATGCTTTCGTTAATGAAATCGGTAGTAAATGCAAGCAATATCTCTAGAAAGCTTAGTGCGTTTTGTTGTTTATTTGAATCAACAATGGGTAATATTTCAAGTATGGCATCTGCCATTTTAACCATATTGGATTCTGCATAAAACCGATTGCTAAAATGGGTGATTAAGCTAAAAAATGCAATATTGATCTGTCCTATCTGCCTACTGAAAATATAGTTGTTGTATAGTTTTTCACTACAAATTTTCCAAGGAATATGGTTAATTGCAATAAAAGTAGCATACAGAAATTCTGATGTGGCAATACCAACAGAGTCTTTAAACCGATCATTCATTTTAACTGAAATCTCATACACTTTGATAGCCTCTTTCGGTTTATTGCTATACATGCTCAAGATAAAACTATAACAAGCCAAACACAATCCTAATGAATCTGAAGCACCACTTTTAAGCGACAATGACAATTGTTTTGACGTTAGTTCAGGAATCATCTTTGGCGCATACAAATAAGCAGCACCCATTGCATTTTGCAACAATGCAATTTTAATCAGGGCAACTTTATCTGTTACATTGGGTAGTTTTTGAATATAGTTCAGGTCCTTCCCACGCATAGAAAATTGGAGGCTAATCATGGAAACAATAATCTTTATAAGTGAAGGACTAGTACTGATAGTCACATTCAAAAAAGCCAAAATTTCAGCAATTATTTGGATTGATTTTCTAAAGTCTTGTTGAATAAACAAGGCGTTTGCATAATAGAAACCGAGTCTTCCCAATTGCAATTCAGACAATTTTTTACTTTTCAAATACTGAAAGGTTTGCTCACAAATGTCAAATTTCAACACCAGTGAAGCGGCTTTAATATACTCCAAATACAAATCAAAAGATTCCGATGGCTGCTTCACCCAATCGTCAGGTTCCACCATATCAATCAAGTGTTTATAACATCTATAATAGACATCGAAAAGGGCAATTTTTTTTGATTTTTCTATTCCCCTTTTTAACAATAGTGTATATGGTTTACAAGCGTTTACTGGTATATTTAATAATTTATCAAGCAATACAAAGAATTCTTCCTCAAATTCGGGGAGTTCAGGTAAACTAATATAGGCTGCAATGATAGATAGGTAAATTTCATGTACACTACTTTCAGGTGTATTTCGCAACAAAAATGATGCTAGCTCCATTTCACTGAAAGAATAGAATCCATGCCTTCCATCAGGCATCAGTATGCCTTTATGAAGCAGTTGTTCCAAGAGGTTTATGGCTAGTCGTTCATTTTTGATTGCCGCCTTAACTAAGTCGAACCAAAATGTATTACCAAATGCTGCTGCATAAGTTAATAAGATGAGTTCTTCATTGGTTAGTCGAGCTATTAATCCTTCATAATAAGAAACCGGATTATTAAAATTAATATTGGTTGTATGCACTATTTCCTGATCAAGTGTCCAATATTTATTTTCAAAATTAAAAACAAAGCCTCCAGTATCCACTAATTTTTCGCAGGCTTTTTCCAGCAAATTAATCAATCCACTTGATTTGGGTAAAAGAATTGATGCTGCTAATTCAAGGTCATTATCACATAAGCCAGCTAAGGAAAGTAAGTCCACTGTCTGTTTATTGTTCAGTGGCAATAATTCAATACTAGCTTTTACAAAACCTAATTGATCAAGTTTTTGCCATTGATATATGTATGATGCTTGCTCAGCCCTAAGTAGATTGTTCTCGTAGGTAAGAATAAAATTGATTTGGGTTGCAGGAAATTCATTCAAGATCCCTTGAATCATTTTTAGTGTTCCAATAGACGCAAAATGAATGTCCATTATTGAGATGACCAATTTTTTGTCTGTTCCTAGAAATGATTTTAGGAATGTGGCAAACGCATAGATTAATTGGTTTTGTAATTCAATGGGACCTTCTTCTTTATATTGTTTATAATAAGGAATGATTTGTTTTATATCTGGACAAATATCAATTAATATGTTTGCGGCAGAACCGAGATTATTGACACAAGTATTCAGAAAATTATTGAGTGCCTCTTCTGGCTGAGACAAATAGTACTTAGTAATTTGATCAAGAATTATTTTAAATACATCGTATGGAACTGCGTCGTCTTTTAAAAAATGGCTATCAATTACCAGTGTATACTTGTTCGCTACTTTTTCGCATATATGATTTACAACAACCTGTTTTCCAGTTCCTTTCTTTCCTTCAACAAAAAATAACAAACATTCTTCTTGATCGATTGCTTTTTGATAAGCAGCCAGAAAATGATCTACTTTGTTGTTGATAATGGCAGGAAAATGGCGGGATATTAAAAAGTTTTGTGAATGAATGTTTTGAATAAAAGTCAGTTCTTGTAAAAGCTCTCCATTTAGAAAATGTGTGAGCGCTTGTTCCAATGCAAAAAGTGAAGACTCTGTGCCTACAATTCTTTTTTGTGGGTCTTTGATCATCATCTCTGCTATTAAACCTGACATGGCTTTACCCATGAACTTATTGTATTCATCTGCCGGCAATGGTTCTACCGAAAGGTGTTTGTAAATAATACCTAGTGTATCACTGCCATCAAATGGAACCTGACCAGTAAATAGTTTGTAAAGTGTAACGCCAATCGAATAGATGTCTGTATAGAAACTTGGTTTTATATTATACCTACCGGTCTGTTCGGGGGCTATAAAGTGAATGATGTCTTTGGCTTGATATCGTTCTTTCTCAACTAAACGAGGCTTTCTTGCATTTGCAAGAAAGGTCCATTCACTAAAATATATTTTTCCTTCTGGGTCAATTAATATATGATGTGGTTGAATAGAACCGTGTAAGTATTTCGCCTTATGGAGCACTCCTGTTAGTTGCAGAATTTGCTTGGCTATTTCAAAAGCATCTTTAGTATAGGTCTGACTAATGTAATGTTCATCAATCCATTTATTTAACGTTTGCAATTTCAAATAGGGATACAACAATTGGTTTTGCTCATCTTTTCCAATTGGTATAAAAAAGCGTTCATGGATAGGCAAAAGATTGCTATTAAACAATTCCTTTTCAACTAAGTCGAGGTATTGTGACTTATACTTTTTAACCAAAAGCATGCCCCTTGGTGTATCCACCTCATAAAAAATGGCATTTAAAGTTTCCAATGCAATTTGATCTGATAATTGTCCTATATCCATATTTATTGATAGTGTGGGAAAACTGATTTTTTCATAAATGATGTTAATACTGCTTTCTTATCTTGATTATTAAACCTATTTAATACTTCTGTATAATCTTCAATAGGATTGATATAATAATCAGCTGGTGACGCTTCACAATCTGGAATCCATACTGAATGAATGGTGAATGCAAATTGTAAAGCATCGTGTGCTAATTTACAAACTGGTCCCTGTTGTAGATTTGCTGCATCAAATATCCAAACTTCTCTAGTGTATTCATCAGCAGTTAAATCTGCACTACCATTTACCATGGTACACAAGATATATCCATTCAGTTCAGGAGGCAAGCTGTTGGAAAGTCCCGTTCTTGGAACAAATTGCAAAGAACGCAGATTTTCATTCATTTTAAAATGAAAGCAGTCCACAAATTCCATATTTTCTGTTTCCATTCTGCTCAAACAAAAGGGTACTCCTTTTTTTGTATACTCCAACATTTTTTTGACAGGTATTTCTCTATGCTTGTATTTTCCATATAGGTCTTTGATGAATGAGGTCAATAAACGGTAATCAAGTCCATAGGATTGCCAGAAAATATAAGGGATGTTAATATTAGGCTGATCTGCTGAATTCATATCCCTAAAAGTGTTTAATCCAACAGCCCATGTATGTGCTTTGGTTAAATGTGCCACATCATCGCCCTCAAATCCCTTTGAAAATACTATATGGGATTGTTTTTTGCCAGTGATTGCGTTGATTTTTATTTTTCCAGCCCTTCCAATATCCATTTCGCCACTTGCCATCAGTCCAATGGTATTTTCTAATATAGGCTTGCTAGGATCTATGGCCAATGTATCATAAGGCCTTACCCATTCTGCAGCACAAGATGCCGCATTATGAGAGGTATAAATGGTAATGGTGTCATTCGGATTTTCATATTCCACAGCATAGTGAACAGTTTCTAGTTCTACCATTACTTTTTTTGCTTTTACATCTTTTACTCCCTCAACCAGATCCGATCTTTTTACTAAATACAATGGAGTATTAGGATTCATCGTTTTAGCGATGCACCATCTAAAGAAATTGTTTAATAAGGGATATTTGGGAAAGGGAATATTGGTCATGATATCTAAAGCAAATTTCAAGGAACTATCTACTAATACGATATAATCCTTGCTCAATGCT
>JANOYH010000063.1:0-2729 GCA_031428775.1 Bacteroidota bacterium | reverse complement strand
CATCTTCAAAACTGAAAATACAATATGAATATAAGAAATTAATGCTATTCTTCTTTTCCTTGTTGAGCATTAGTTAGTTAAACAGGTGGATTTGTCATATGCATTTAAAAATAATATTAATTTAATTGGAGGACTTTTTTTGAGATTTAAGTCGCATTTAATAATAAATCATAATATATATTGTATATTAAATCTCTGATTTTAAACCAAAACTATTAAACATTCATTGTAAGAAAAGAAAATGCTTTTCTAATTCAATGTTTAAACCTCAAAACATGCGCTACACAAAAACACCCATTCAGATTCAAAAAATCAAATCAGTAGCAAATCTTAAAAAGAACGAAGACACAGGATCCTACCCGCAAATCAACAAAGTTACCAAACTTCAACTTGCAGATTTTGAAAGCCAAATTGTTGGGAAAGTGGTTTACCCTTGGAGTGCGGATTATAATACTGACCGACTTGATTTCAATAATCTCTATCCCGCCTTACCGCTTGCCATTGTATATGTAAAAGGGATTACAGATATTCGTGAATGCCTTTCTTTTGCCCAGCGATATGATATATGGACTGTTGTGAGATCCGGGGGACATAGTCTTGCCGGATTTTCTGTTTGTGATGGATTGGTCATTGATATGAGTGGAATGAAAGATATATATATAAATCTATCTGATAATACTGCAATCATAGATGCTGGAGCTACATTTGGAGACATTTATCCAAAAGTAGAAGCTTATCATTTACACTTACCAGGAGGAGGATGCCCAACAGTGGCTATTGCTGGTTTTATGCAAGGTGGAGGATATAGTTTGACTTCTAGAAATTTTGGAATCAATTGCGATTCAGTTCTAGAAATCACCGCCATGCTTGCCGATGGAAAAATTGTTGTTGCAAATAGAAATAGAAATGAAGATTTATTTTGGGCCATGCGCGGTGGTACTGGAAATAATTTTGCAGTTTTACTAACTGTGAAATATCAACTTTATCCTTTAGGAGATATATATGGTATGCAAATTACATGGAACATGGATACTGAAATTGATCATGCAGCACTTGCATTGTTTACCATTCAAGAAAATTACCTTTCCGGTTATTCCTTTCCAAATCTTGGTATAGAAACTGTACTAACAACAGACGCTACTGACAAACAAAAAAAGGTATTCTTTTGTGGGGCCTGGATTGGCTCTGAAGAAGATATGCAACAGGCACTATCGCCACTTCTGGCTATTCCGGGGGCCACAATTACCATTAATGAAAAAGGCCCCTATTCAAAAATCAATAACGATCTGTTAGAAAGCTGTCCTGTTTTACCAAATGATGTAAAAGCTTTTTCACAAAGCACCTACTTGGAAAGATCATTATCAGTTAGTGATTGGAAAAATATTCTTAATTTTTTTAAAACAGCGCCCAATGAATATACTATGATTGATATGGAAGGCTATGGTGGAAATATTAATACTGTATTAGAAGATGATTGCGCATTTGTTCATAGAAATGTTACCATGGATTTCTTCTGTGATGCTTTTTATAACAAAGAAACAAATGACAAACAAAAAAATGAAGAATGGCTTGCAGCTTTAATGCAATTCATGAAAACCTATGACAACGGCCACTCCTATCAAAATTATCCTAACAGAAATCAAACGGACTTCAAATGGGCATATTGGGGAAAATATTATAATACCCTTGTTGCCATTAAAAACAAATATGACCCTTCTAACTTTTTTCATTATTTACAATCAATTGGCAAACCTATAGATGACACCCATCAGTCAACACAAATTGTTTTATTTGAAACCCCCTCCCCAATTCAATATGAAGCCTATTAAAATTTTATTAGCATTAATGATATTTTACACCATCTCATTGAATGCACAAGATGTAATCAATATCACTAAAGGTCAAAAGCAAATGATTGGAAAGAATATCTTATTCTTTGTTGATACAACAAATAAACTAGGTATTCATGAATTAAATCATCAATTATTTCAGCCATACAACACTGAAATCGTCAATTTTGGCAATATACCACACTGTGTTTGGATGAAATTTGCTGTTCAAAGTCCTTCTGAAAAAGAAGTATATCTTGAATTAGTTGCACCACTTTTAAGTAATTTGGAAATTTATGAAAAAGTTGATACAGGATATAAATCCTTATTTGTAGGGGGATTTACAAAGCCATTTAAAGAAAGAAAAATTGCACTAGAAAACTGGATAGTGAATCTAAAAATTGATTCAATAAAGCCTACCTCCTTTATGATAAAAGGCCAAAGCCTGTTTCCCTTTCAAGTACCTATAAGTGTTTCAGCTAAAGACAAGTTTTTAGAAGAAAGTCAGTTACATAATCTCTTTTGGGGAACGTATATGGGGATAATGATTTTTGCATTCATCTACAATATCTTCCTGTACTTCTCACTAAGAGAACGAACCTATCTTTATTATGTATTATATATTGCATTGTCTTCTTCCTTCTATCTTGGATTAGAAGGATATAATTATCAGTACCTCTGGCCTAATATGCCAATTTTAAATCAATATATCCCTGTACTCATATGTGCTACCAATATCATTATCGTTTTATTTACTTTAAGATTTTTGCAGATTAGCAAAAAGGAAAAAATTCAATACTATTTTGGCATTGGTTTTATGCTTGCATTTGCATTGATTGCCCTGATTAATTTTTTAGGACGGTATGAAATAGCAATTGGATTGGCGCAACTATTTAGTTT
>JANOYH010000062.1:0-1540 GCA_031428775.1 Bacteroidota bacterium | reverse complement strand
GCAAATCCATATGTGCTCAATCAAAATGCTGTTACAAAAATGATTGACAATATCTTAAACTGTTCAATTTCTATTAATTATTCAGCTAAACATGTAAATCTTAGTTCTCAAACAGCATATCAAACAAATTATCGTTATTATGATGCACCAATTGATGGAGATTTTTCTCCACTTGATGGGGTAAGTATCATCAAAAATTATGGAAAGGAATGGAACAAGGTTTCCGTTTTAACACAAGAATTAAAGCTCACTTCAATTCCATCTTTATCACCATTAAATTGGATTGCGGGTGTTTATTTATTTTATCAAGAATCACCTAATAAACAAGCAACGCATTTTGGAAAAGACGCAGCTATTTTTGGCTCTCCATCAACTAATTACAAAATCATCAATACTACCACAGAGAAAAATAAGGGTATTGCATTTTATACTCAATTTAATTATACTATTAACAAAAAATTGAAGTTAATGGGAGGTCTTAGATATGATTATCAACATACTTATAATCAAGTATTAGGTGAGTATCAGCCCGATGCGTCACCTGTTCCAATCTATCAAACCAGATCAGATACTTCAGCACAATTAGACTATCATACTTTATTACCAAAAATTAGCCTTTCATTTTATCCGTCTAACAATCAGCAACTGTATATTTCTTATAGTAGGGGATATCATACAGGAGGTTTCTCAGACCTTTCATTAAATCCAACACAACCACCATTGTATCCTTATCAACCCGAGTTAAGTGATAATTATGAAATTGGCTTGAAGGGCAATTTGTTGAAGAATCAATTAATGACCAATCTTACTTTATTTTATTCACGTATTACTGATGTGCAAGTGCCTACACTAGTTTTACCTGATGCAATTACCATCACAAAGAATGCTGGTCTTTTAAACAGTATAGGGTTTGAAGTGGAGCTTTCTGCTTTTCTCTTAAAAGGTCTTGAAGCCTTTTATAGTTTTGGCTATACCCATGCTATTTATGAAACACTTAAACTTTCTAGTAATGGAACCGCAAAAGAACTATCAGGAAATAGGCAGATCTATACGCCAGAAACCACATCTATGTTATCACTAGAGTATAGTTTGTATTTGAATAACTTAAAATCTGCAAAACTTTTTGTGAGAAGCGATTGGAAATATCTGGGTAATACCTTTTTTGACCTAAAAAATTCCATACAACAAACTTCCTATCATTTGTTAAACCCTAGTATGGGTATGAAAATAAAACAATACGAATGTAGGATATGGGCAAATAACTTGACGGATACAAGGTATATATCTTATGCTTATGATTTTGGTGCTGTTCATTTAGGAAATCCTCAAACTTATGGCGTTACCCTAAAAGCATCATTCTGATTTTAGAACTGATTTCCCCAAAAACCAGAATGATGCAGCAATAATTAATGAACAACCAAAGGAGAGGAGAAAAATATTTTTATCATATCCTAGGCTTCCACAATAGGCATAGAGGATGCAAAGAGGTATATATCCAACAATATTATAGAGGACGTATTTTTTAAAAGGCAATTTATTT
>JANOYH010000061.1:0-9291 GCA_031428775.1 Bacteroidota bacterium | reverse complement strand
CACATATCACTCCTTTGGTATCATATATTTTCAGCCACTCAGAATAGATTTTTACAAATACCATCTTGCCTACCAAATGATCTGGTACCGAGTATTTGTTATTGGCAAAAACAATGGTGGCATATTTGTCAACACGCAGATTTTCTGCACTAAAGCATTCCATCGAATCAGGACATACATACAATCCTGTGCGCTCCAGCTCCAATTTTTGTGAGGGGCTTTGCTGACCCTTACTAGCAGGTCTTTCATTTAGTTCCACCACTCTTTGGAGCATATACTCTTGCGCTTCCCCGTAGCTCACAAACTGTTCCTTAAAGCCAAAGACTTTGCGGCGTACATATTCTACGCTGCGTTCCACATGACCCTTTTCATTGCCTTTGGCGGTATTGCAAAAACGCCATTGGAACTGGTACCAGCGACTTAATTGTAACAGCGCTTCTGTGGGCGTCTTTTCTGTTCTACCTACAAATCGGGCAACAGCCACCCGCATATTATCATATACCATCTGGTGGTAAACGCCTCCAATATGTTCGAAGAAATTGATATGCGCTTCCTTAAATGCAAGGGTATCTTGGCGTTGGAATAACTGTACATAACGGTAATTGCTGTATGCGCTGGTAAAGACAGCCAAATAATAACGGCGATATTCTTCTCCAACACGTATTTTAACTTCCGCCCAATCAAACTCGCAGATAGAACCTTCCCCATATCCTTGTTTAATAAAGGCTTCACGTACCTGTAATTTTCTTTCTCGGATATACTCACTTACCGTGGTGTAACCAATGAAATAGCCCGCACTAAGTATTTTCTCATGTATATCCACTTTGCGCAGTTGTTGCTTACTGCGGCCGGCCAAGCGTTTTACCTCATTCTCCTCCAAGCACACTTCAATGATAGATGCAATCTCCTGCGTCAGCCTGCGCTTAATACGCTTGCTGCTATCATAACTAGGGCCCTCATTGAGGTACTTGCTTTTGGCTGATCCAGGATCTAACTGGTCTTGTGTTGGCTGTGCTTTGAACCGTTCATATTCAACAATACGTGCTTTAACAGCCGCACGTCCTATGCCTAACCTTTTGGCTATCTTCCTGATAGATAGACCCTCCCGAAAATATAAAAGTATGATCTGATGATTCGTTTCCACGCCAAGCATTTTTTATGTCCCCGCTTTTATTGCAAAGGGACAGGTTAATTGCCGGCTCAAGTGGTACGATTTTCAACTGAAATATGGTACGATTTTCAATCGTTAAATACATGATGCAACAAAGTGAAGCAGCCAAAGCGGTAAATAACCCTATAATCCAATTATTAATTTTCTTTGTCATTTTTAAAACACTTTGTCTTAATCAAAAAAAGGCTATCTCCTCATTTTTGTAAACAAGTTGACAGCCTCAAGAAAGATATTTTAAAATTTAGATATTTAAATCAGGTCTAAAGCCTTAGCAAAATAGGTAACTGTGCCGGGTAGGGCTAACCAGAAAAATTCACGATATACTACAAGTAGGGTAACTAAAATTCCCAACCAAATAAAAAACCAGAGCCAGTATTTGCCGGTAGATACTTTTGCTTCCATTTGTTATACTTTTTGCAAAGATAGGGGTGCGTATCCAATTTATAAAGTCAACCTTTGGGGGTTTCTATTTTTTCTATGGCTGCTTTTTCAGGTTGACTGGCTTGTTTTTTTGTTGGCTTATCAAAAAACAGCATTTTCATAGAAACCAGTAATAAAACAACGCCAAATACCTTTTTCATCTTCTCGTCACTGATATTCAGTGCTATTTTGCTTCCAAAGAATCCACCAACTACAAATGCCCCAGCAATAATAAAAACTGTTCTGAAGTCTAAATAGCCTTGTTTGTAATACTGCAAAACAGCTAAAATACCCACTGGCAGTAACATGATTCCTAAAGAAGTGCCCTGAGCTTGTTTTTGGGTAAAGCCAAGAACTAAAACAAGGGCTGGTACCATAATAATGCCTCCACCTACGCCAACTAGTCCACTCAATATTCCAGCGGCTAATCCAATAATGATTAGTAATAAAACAGTCGTTGTACTCATGGTTTCGGTTATTTAGGTTGATCGAATACCAACTTTCATGATCCTATGGAGTAAAAGTTTCTTTATAAAATTCAATCGACTCTTTGATAATGGAAAGGGCTTTGGCCTTGTCGCCAAATTCTTCAACTACCACCGTTTTGTTTTCTAGCTTTTTGTATTCTTCAAAGAAGTGGCGCAATTCGTCAAAGAAATGTTTAGGCAATTCTTCAATATTATTATAGTGGTTTACTCCTGGATCGTTGGCTGCCACAGCAATGATTTTATCATCGGGATCGCCGCCGTCAACCATTTGCATCACACCCACTACTTTGGCTTGCATTAAAGTGAGCGGAACTACGGGCAAAGAGGTAATTACTAAAATGTCTAATGGATCTTTATCGCCACCATAAGTTTGAGGAATAAAACCATAGTTGATAGGGTAGTAGAAGGAAGAAAAAATGACCCTGTCCAATTTCAACAAGCCACTCTCTTTGTCAATCTCATATTTGCACCTTGAACCTTGTGGTATTTCTATCACAGCAGTAACCACCCTTGGGGCATTTTCTCCATAATTAACTCCGTGCCAAGGATGTACAACATATTGTGTTTTCATGATATGAATTGTATTTTAAGGTGTTGTAAAACTAAATTTATAATCTACCAACCATTTATTATTTGCTTTAACGATTTTTAAGCTTTTAAGTTGTTTGTTGAAGCTATAACTATAAGAAATAATACTGGTAACACTATCTACATCCTCTACTTGTTGAATATTGATAGATGCTGTGCTGAATTGTTGGCGTCCTTCTTTGTCTTTTGTACGATATTCTTGTTCTAGTACAGCCAAAAACTGTTTATTTTTTTCATCAGGTAGCATATAAAAATTGGCTTTTAGAAAGTCGCCTTTCAAGCCTCCATCAATAAATTCCCTTCCTGCATCGAATGCATTTTCTGCATTGATATAATTCGTTTGTTTCGTTGCGCATCCGGCAATGATAAAAAAGGAAAACAATAAATATTTGTACATTTTTGTCAATCTAAGTTTAAAGATACAAACTATTCTGAATCGGTATTTTATTGACCCTTTGTTTTTGAATTCCAGGTATAATCTAAGCGCTGATTGTAGTGTTATAAATTTATTGGTGAAATCCCAAATGTCTGATCAAAGCTTCCGGTAATATCGGAAGCTTTTTTCTTTCTATGAGAAAAGTACTTAGTCCAGATATATCGCGGTACACATAGTGTTTATTAAGTGCGCCTTCTAGGTAACCTGCGCCAGAAGTATTGCCAGTGCCCACTCTCATGCCAATCATCCTCCTTACCATAATCAAATGGTTGTGGCGCCAGTTGCTCATTAAATGGTCAATTTCAATTAAGGAATCCAGTATTTGATACGATGTTTGAAACACAGGAAAATCTCTATACAACATGATAAACAAGGCCGACCTTAAAGCTGCTGGAGAAAAATTACTCCTCAGTACGGCTAATTGTTCTGGTGTATGGTTGTCTAATTGTTTCTCTAAAAAAATGTAATTGAAATCGTGGATCTTGTTTTGCTCACGTTCCGTTAATCCTTGTTGATAAATGTTTTGATAGTCGTTCCAAAAAGGGTGCCCTTCTTTACTGTGGGTTGTTTGTGGATATGCTTCCCAATAGTCTACATCAAAAAATGGCATCCTTTCTAACCAGTCGTTCACCAATTGGAGAATATTTTTGCTGGATTCGGTTTCATTAATTTGTTGGTAGTCGGGCTTGGTAAACCCACCTTCATTGGTGCGTTTATAATAATCTTTCTGGTGCCTATTTTCTAAACTCAAGCCTAACCTTGCTTCTATCAACCTAAATTGTTTACTCTGAAATCCGGACGATGGCGTTAGCAGGTTTCTGAATTCCAGAAAATCTAGTGGCGTCATGGTATCCAAAATATGCACCTGCTGATTCAATAATTCTAAGATGCGGATGATTCTGCGCAGGCGGTGTCGTACTAAATTCAAATCCTCTGAATTGTCGTTTATGCTTTCTTGGCCAAAAACTTCCGTGATATAGTCCATTTCAAATAAGATCTGTTTGAACCAGAGCTCATAAGCCTGATGAATTACTATGAACAGCATTTCGTCGTGCGCCGGTTCTTGTCCCGGTTCAAAACTAGCCGGATATTGACTGTCTAATATTTTATCTAAGTGTAAGTAACTGCCATAATACATTGGTGCTTTTTCCATTTTTCCTGCTTTGCAACAAAGAAAGGACTTGTTTTTCAATTCCTGCATGCATTGTAAAAAAGGACCATCTATACGCCATTAGATGGCAGAAAAATAAATGTTTTGACAATGTGTTAAATTTACACAATAGGTATTAAATTTATGCCTTAAACAATTGTTATGCTAAATAAGAATTTGCTTTTTGCGGCTTTATTGATGGCTATTATCAGCTCTTGCAGCAACCTTAATACTTCTTCCATTTCAGTAGCCGATACTGCTAAAGTTGATGGGCATCCTGCCTGGATTATGAATGGGAATATCTACGAAGTCAATGTGCGGCAATACACAGCAGAAGGCACTTTCAACGCATTTGCAAAACACTTAGACCGTTTAAAAGAGATGGGCGTTCAAACACTTTGGTTCATGCCTATCAACCCAATCAGCAAAGTGGACCGCAAAGGAACACTAGGGAGCTATTATGCCGTGAGCGACTATACCGCCATCAATCCAGAATATGGCAACTTGGAAGATTGGAACGCATTGGTTAAAAAAGCACACGAGCTTGGATTAAAAGTCATCATTGACTGGGTTCCCAACCATACAGGTGCAGACCATGCTTGGTTAACAAAGCACCCTGATTTTTTTGTACAAGATAGTACGGGCAAAGCGGTGAGTCAATTCGACTGGACCGACACCCGAAAGCTAAACTATCAAAACCAAGAATTGGCCGATAGTATGATTGCTTCCATGCTTTACTGGATCAAAACTTCTGACATTGATGGTTTCCGTTGCGATGTAGCTTCTGAAGTAAGAGATGAATTCTGGTTGAAAGCCATTCCTATTTTGAAAAAAGAGAAAAATATTTTCTTATTAGCTGAAGCAGATAAACCCAATATGCATACCGTTGGATTTGATGCTACTTATGGCTGGAGTGATCATGCCATGATGAAACAAATCGCTTCTGGAAAAAGAAATGCCTTGGCTTTGGATAGCGTAATCAATAAAACAGATACCGCATTTCCTAAAAATGCTTTGCGCCTCATGTTTACCAGCAATCATGATGAGAACAGTTGGAACAAAGCCGACTTTGCCACTATGCCCGGTGCACAACACGCCCCATTTGCAGTATTGACACAAACTCTGAAACGCTCACTGCCATTGGTGTATAGCAGTCAGGAAGAACCATTGTTGCGTTCCATTTCTTTCTTTGAAAAAGATACCATCCCATTTGCAAAATTTGAGCGTGCTCCTTTTTATAAAAAATTATTAAACCTGCATAGCCAAGAACCAGCATTGGCATCAAACGCCGATTTCAAAAAATTGGTCACAAGTGCTGATGATAAAGTCTATGCATTTATCCGCAGCGCTGGAAAAAGCAAAGTATTGGTAGTAGTGAATCTGAGCAATCAAGCAGTTAATCCAACCATCAAGGATCAGGATATTAATGGCGAGGCTAAAGAACTATTTACCGGAATCAAATCGCCATTCACTGCGGGATCTGCGTTTAATTTGCCAGCATGGGGTTATCAGGTCTACGTTTATTAATTAGATTAAAAAATTAAGGGATATTGACGTTGATAATTATTAAAGAGATAGCAAATGGTTTTTTTACCTTTGCTGTATGACACGTGCCCAATTAGTTCAACAGATTCGTGATAAAAATAGTTATCTCTGTGTAGGTCTTGATACAGACATCAGCAAATTGCCCAAACATTTATTAGGCAGTGCCGATCCTGTATTTGAATTTAATAAAGCCATCATTGATGCTACCAAAGATCATTGTGTTAGCTATAAAGTGAACACCGCTTTTTATGAGTCACAAGGATTAAAAGGTTGGGAATCGATGGAGAAAACACTTCATTATATTCCTGATACCCATTTTAAAATAGCCGATGCCAAACGCGGCGATATTGGCAATACATCCGCACAATACGCAAAAACATTTTTTGAAGTATTACCTTTCGATGCAGTTACTATTGCACCTTATATGGGCGAAGATAGCGTGAGGCCTTTTCTGGAATATGAAGATAAATGGAGTATTGTACTAGGGCTAACATCCAACGCTGGTAGTAACGATTTCCAACAATTATTAGTCACCAATGTATATGCCGAATCAACTATGGTGCCGCATATCACGCAAGGCAATTTTGAAAAACGTTTGTATGAAAAAGTGTTGGAGAAAGTGGCTTCTTGGGGCACGCCCGAAAACCTGATGTTTGTGGTGGGTGCAACAAGGGCTAGCGACTTAGAAAATATCCGCTCCATCATACCAGATCATTTTTTATTGGTACCGGGAGTTGGTGCACAGGGGGGTAGTTTGCAAGAAGTATCAAATTATGGAATGAATGCAGATTGCGGACTTTTAGTGAATGCTAGTAGGGCGGTGATTTTTGCAAGTAGTGATACGGATTTTGCAAGTAAAGCCAAAGAAGTTGCAGCAGGCTATCAGCTTGAAATGAAAGACTATTTAGTCTTGTGAAATATTTCTTCCTGAATCAAACCTTTTAATTGTTCGGCCCATACTGCATGCGATTTAGCGGAATAGTGTAGTTGATCTCCAGCCAAGATACCAGAATCATTTTTGTTGTTTCTTAAATCAGTGGTGATATCAATATAATGGCATTGGTACTTCTTGGCAAAACTGGCACAGGTTGTATTGAAACTGTCAATTTCTTTGCTGGCATTTCCAATAGATCGCTTAGCGGCAAATGGCGTTACACTCCAGTCTGGAATGGAGATTACTATCACGCGACTAGCATTGCCACCTGCAAAATGAATAGCTTTCTTCAATAAAAATTCAAAGTCATTTTGAAAACCCATCAGTGGTAAACCCCTATATTGATTGTTTACCCCTATTAACAAGCTCACAAAATCGTAGTGTGTTTCCAGTTGGTGATTCAAGATATGATCGGCCAATTCAAAACTTGTCCATCCCGTTTGTGCAATTATTTCTGGTGCATGAAAATGAAGGCCCTGTTTCCTTAATAATTGTACGGTTTGATAGGGAAATCCGCCATGCAGGGGAACCGACTCGCCAATGGTATAGGAGTCGCCCAAACAAAGTAGGTTATGAATATGTGTTGACATGGATTAGAAATGTTCCTTCAAGATACTATAAAATTGGTATACATCCTCGTAACTACAATACAAAGGTGCTGGAGCCACACGAATAACACCAGGTTCTCGATAGTCTACAATAATGCCATTCTCAATCATTTTATCGTGTATGGCACGGCCCTGATCTTTGAAATAAAGACTTAACTGTGCACCCCTTTGTTCTGGATCAGCAGGCGTAATAATTTCAAAAACAAGATTAGGTATTTGCTTCAATAAAAATTCTAAATAAGAAGTTAGTTCCATACTTTTTTTACGCAGTGCTATTATCCCCGCAGCTTCAAAGATTTCTAAGGAAGCTTTTAAACCAATCATATTAAATACCTGCGTGGTACTGATATTCCATCCACTTGCATCTTGTTTGGGAATAAATCCTTTCTCCATTTTAAAACGCGTTTTTTCATCGTTGCCCCACCAGCCAGCTAGTCGCGGTAAATTTTGGTCTGCCGCCCATTTCTCATGCACATAAACACCACCAACTGCACCAGGACCAGCATTCAAATATTTATAACTACACCACACAGCAAAATCAACCTGCCAATCGTGTAATTGTAAAGGAATATTACCCGCCACATGTGCCAAATCAAAACCCGCAATAGCGCCTACAGCATGTGCCGCAGTAGTAATTGCTGGCAGATTAAAAAACTGTCCTGTATAATAATTGATGCCACCCATCATTACCAATGCCAGCTCGCTTCCTGCATCTGCTATAGTTTGCAGGATATCTTTTTCATCCAATAATTTTTCACCCTCTTTTGGGGCTATTTCAATGATGGCATGATCGGGGTCAAGGCCAAAATGTTTCACTAGGGTTTCTACTGCGTATTGGTCGCTCGGAAAAGCCCCAGCTTCCATAATAATTTTATACCTGTCGATGGTAGGCTTATAAAAACTCAACATCAATAAATGGAGGTTTACCGTAAGGCTATTCATCACGGTAATTTCGTGCGTGCCTGCGCCAACAATTTTAGACAAACTAGGCTGTAAGTATTCATGAAAGCGAAGCCATGGATTGCATCCGCCAAAATAGCCGCCAATTGCAAGCTCGCGCCAGGACTTCATTTCAACATCCATTGCCTTAGCCAAACTTTTTGGTTGCAGTCCTAATGAGTTACCACAGAAATAAATACTGTCTTTGCCATTATGTTGTGGAAAATAAAATTGCTTTTTAAAATGTGCAATTGGATCAACTGCATCAGCATCTAATGCGAATTGGAGGGTATTATTAAATTCAAGGGACATATAAATTTTTTTATAAAGAAAAACTATTTAAAGTTATTGAAAAATAGGGGAGTAAAACCAAGGGTGGATGTCAAATTTCAGTCGCCCTGCTTTAATTGCGGGGTCTGTATTTAACAGTTGTTCAACTTCTGCTGAAGTTTCCACATCAAAAATAAAGATCCCTTGAGCTAAGGTTTCATCACCAAATGGTCCTGCTACTTTCAATTTACCTTCATCATATAACCTTCTAATATTGGTCATATGACCTTCTTGCAGTCTAACAGCTGTTAAAGAATCCTGCGTTCTATTATCGCCCTTCTTCAAAAACACAAACCAATACTTTTTAATTTGGTTTGCTGGTTTTTGACTGTTTTCCTTTTGAGCAATAGAACAATCCGGACCTAAAAAAAGATAAGCGCGGCATAGAATTTCGAAGAAAAAAGAATTGGTCAACAAGATAGCTTGCTGATTTGTACTTTTGTAGCTAACTACGTTCACTAAATTTTATACAATGGCTGCCAGAACTGATTTATTTCAATCTCCTGATTATTATTTTTTAGACGAACTACTTTCTGAAGAACAGAAATTAATCAGAGAATCTGTTCGTAGTTATGTAAAGAAAGAAATCTCACCCATCATTGAAGACTATGCCCAACGCGCAGAATTTCCCATTCAAATAGTAAAACAATTGGGTGATATGGGTTGTTTTGGACCCACTGTT
>JANOYH010000060.1:0-11402 GCA_031428775.1 Bacteroidota bacterium | reverse complement strand
ATTTTACTTATTATTTAATATTTTCCCCTGTCTAACACCATGGTTCAAATGTTCAGCGGTTTTTGGCTTGCTTTTACTGCAAAATTTCACTTTCCAGTCTGTTAATGTTGATTAGGAATAAAATCCACATTAATTAGGGGCTATTTCAAATTCATTTTACATCTGAGGCCTGCAGATTAAAAATGAACTTCCATTAATATAGATAAAATCAATTTGGGCATCCGTATTTTTAGTTACACAAATTTTATCTCCTATTATTATTTCTTGCATAAAAGTAATTTTCAGCTAAGACAAATCATAATAAAAAACACCTTTTTTATACCGTTAAAACACCCATTTTTGTACCGTTAAAACACGGTAAGATTTGGATTATACTATATGGCAACCGCTAGAATTTGAGAAGGGTTTAGTGGAGTTGTCAATTGAAAGAGGTTGCTACCTAGGGGGGGGTAAAGTAACTCAGAAAAGTACTTTTTTCAAAATACGGATTTTAAGCTAAAACTTAATTTTCACTTTTCTCGAAAACACTTACGGTTGCGAGTCTGATGCTCATGTTCAAAATACCTTACTTAAGTTAAAACTTAATTATCACTTTTCGCAAAAACACTTACGGCTACGGGATTGTGTCACTTAAAAAAATCACATACAGTTACGAGAATCAACCGCCTCATCCCCTATTTACCAAATTCAAACGCCGATTAGATCCCAAGCTGGTAATCATAAAAACTACGCACAAAAAAGCCGCCTCATTTATCATGAGACGGCTTCAGGTTTCAATACTTAACTAATCACTCAAAAAATATTCACCCCCCGGTTAATAGTTTATTGATTGATAAATCTTGTCCAACCTCTCCACCAATTTGCATCAACCCCTGCTGCATCACATGCACCACGGAATTTAACTACAGTCATACCTGCTAATCTTGTGTCAGTAAAACTTGCACCTACTAAGATCGGTTGATATCCATTGCTTCCGCCAAAAGGCAAGAAGTCAGGAGCCGTATAGTTGAAAGGAGCAATCAATTTTGCATCACTTACATTGGTTAATACGGTATTAGACATATAAGGTAAACTGTAGAATGTTTTTACAGAATCAGCAATCCACTTACTAGTATTAGCAGCAGATGCAATAAAATTATAGGAAGTAATGTCTGTTCCTGTAACTGGTCCGCAACCAGCAATAGTATTGTTTTTGAAACGAACCGTACTGTCTTGAATATTCAATTCCATCACGCGTCCATTTCTAGAATCTACTAACAAACCTGCAGGCCATCCTAAGAAAATAGAGTTATGAATAGAGATGCCTGTATTTCTACGTGTATGAGCAGCAGCAAGGAAAAGACTATTGCCCATGTTGGCTAAAGTAGCTCTTGGTCCAATGACCGTCATATTGCTAAAAGTAGCTTTTGTTTGAGGAGCGCTGATAGAACCACTTGGATCATTATCACTTTCAAATGCTTCACTTCTAGAGATATCAGCAATAGTTGAATCGCGCAAAACAATACCAAATTGTACATTACCACTGTATCCATTATCAGAATCAAAATCATCATCCTGTGTTTTGTAGGCAATCAAGTGGCTACAATTAACTGTTCCACCAAACCACTCAAACGCATCATCCTTACCGTAAGTAACTTGCACATAGTCAATGATAGTGCCACTTCCAACAGCAGCCATTGTTAAGCTATTGATTTCTTTATCGGGTTGGTAGGCATAACCTGCATATTCAATACGCACATATCGAATTATTCCAGAGTTATCATTATTGATTGGTGTAGCACCGCCACCAGCAATACCATCACCAAAACTATTATCGATACCACCTTCTACTTGAAGCGTACCTGGTCCACCATTTGTTCCTGTAAAAGTTGCATTCACTTGAGCTTTACCACAGATGACAATTCCGCCCCAATCGCCCGAACGTGGTACTGGTGAATTAGTAGTGAACACTATGGGGTTTTCTGGCGTACCATCAGCAATAATTTTTGCACCGCGAGTAATCACCAAAGCAGCCACGTTTGCTCCAATATAATCGCCTTTTACAACTACACCAGGTTGAATGGTGATTTTAGCATTATTCACAATGTAGACGATACCACTTAATATATAATTGTTTCCAACTGTTAACACAGTGTCTTTATCTATTCTGCCTTTTAGAGTAATGGTTTGTCCGCCTGTGGTAGGAGGTGTTACAGGAGTAGTGGTAGTTCCACCATCCATTTCTATTTTTCTACAACCGGTAAATACAAGACCTACAAGGGCTGCAACCAGAACAATTGATTGTTTCATTATTTGCTTATTTATACTTTTTATATTGACGATTAATTATAAACTATATCCAAATGTTACACTAATAGTAGTACCATATTGTTTACTCAAACGATAGGGATCTGTTGCTTTATCAAGCTTGGTATTACCATCAGGATTTTGATAGAAATACAAAGGCTGATTTAAAATGTCTTGAACATTTAATCGAATTTCGGCTTTGTTCTTAGCTAACTTTTTGCTTAACTGAAAATCAAAAACGGGTCTTGAAGATTCGTAGATATCAGGCTGATCTTGGCTACCTACATAAGTAACCCTTTTACCAATTTGGTTATACAAAAGGGTAGCATTAAATCCACTTTTTTCTAAATCGTACATCAATGACACGTTGATCAGAAAAGGAGATTGACCTTGTAATGGTCGGTCTAATGCTAAAAATGCATCTTTTACTCGGCTATAGATATAAGATCCGTTTGCTTGAAAAGTAAAGTTTTTCAACGATTGTGTGAAGTCCAATTTTTTTCTGAATTCCAATTCAAACCCATAGGCGTCTGCACTTTCTGGGTTAGCAAAATTGAATACACTTGAACCGCCGGCACCGAAGTTGTAAATCATTTCTATCGGCTTGTCGAAATGCTTATAGAAAACACCTGCAGTAAACACTTCACCAGTTCTTGGATACAATTCATACCTCAAATCGAAATTGGTAATTTTAGTTCTTTGTAGTGTTGGTAAACCTTGAACAGCCGCATTTAATTCAAAATCATAATACTGGAAATTCGACAACTCTCTAAACTCAGGTCTAACTACAGTTTGTGACCCTGATAAACGTAAATTGGTTAATTGGTTTAATTTTAATGTTGCGTTCAACCCTGGAAGTATATCACGTACTTGTGAATAATTATAACGTGGATCACTCACTTTTGTGCTACCTACCAATTGGTCATAATCTTCAACCCTAGCACCCCAGATCACACGCAGGTTTTGTCCGAATTGATTGTCGAACTGTATATACGCTGCATTCAAAATGGTATTGGCTAAATAGCGATAAAGGTTTCCTTTAATGGCATCGAAAGCTAGTAGGGTACTTGTGGCTGAAGCATCTCCAAAATTATTGGGAGAGAATACTGTTTCGGGTCCTTGTAAACGCAATGCTGGATTATCTCTTGGCAAATAAATAGAGAAAGGTTTTGCATCAAACAATCGATCTTTTACTTGCAGCAAATAACCTCCTTTAACGGTTTGTTTGCCACCAAATGCATTGAAAGTATAGGCCAAATCAGCACCGCCAGAATAAATATAATCACTCAAATTTTGATAAAAGCGGTTGCCGCTTTTCTGCGACAATACATTCGACATCAACAAGGTATATGGATTGGTGATAGCAGAATTATTTTTCAAATAATAAATCCTGCGTTGATCAGGAATATATCCATCTAGCAAAGTGAAAGAACCATACCATTTTAACTTCAGTTGATTTGGCTTGATATTGTGTTCTCCAGAAATTTGTGAATTCCAAAAAGTATTTTGCTTAAATCCTAATTCACTTGCTCTTGCACTATCCAAGAAAATATTACCATTTCCTTCCACACCTTTACGCGTAGTGGTATAGTCGGTTGAATTAATATTGAATAATGTTTTAAGAGATATTTTGTTGTTGTAATCTAATTGATAGGTTAAATTACCTAGTGCACCCCAAAGAATATCCGTACTGTATTTATCATCATTGAAACTAAAATCAGGCGTATAAGTTCCGTTACCAATAAAGTTAAAACCGCTATTGGTACCTTTTAATAAGCGCGCAGTTTTATTGTAGGTTAAGCCAAAAATTCCACCCAGCTTACTTGTCTTGCCGGTATTGGCAGTGAAGCCACCACCCATTTGAATCTGTCCGTTAAACCTATTCAATCCATTGTCTGTATTATTGCTCCAAATGTTCTGAAACTCTTTACCAACGGCGGTTTTAGCCTTTGGTGTTAAGTTGTCAAATTCAGACTTGGTGGTATAGCTACCGGGCAATGATCTTGTACCATCATCAATGCCTAACCAATCTGTTTTACCACCTTTATACACTTGAAAATCTGTACCAATGGTTTGTAAATTTATACCCGTTCCCACTTGAATAGTAAAGAAATTTTTTGTGGGGATATCACGCGTATTAACTTGAATCAAACCACCAGCCCACTCTCCAGGCAATTCTGGAACAAATGCTTTGTTGATGATAATGTTGTCTATCATATTAGCGGGAATCAAATCGAAAGAGAATGCCTTTCTATCTGGCTCTGTACTTCCTAACTGAATACCATTCAACATAGCAAGGTTATAGCGTTCGGCCAAGCCCCTTACAATTAAAAATTTTCCTTCTTGAATACTAGCACCAGGTGTACGCTTTAATACTTCACTGGTATTTTTATCAGGCGATCTTTTGATGGCTTCTGATGATATAACTGATGCAATGGTATTGGTGTTTTTTTGAAAAGAAATTAAGGCGTTCACCGTTTCTCCTCTTCCATTACTTCTACTTGAAGTTTTTACTATAACGTCTTCTAAAACTTTACCGTTCTCTTCCATTAACACATTCACAGTCTCTTCTTCACCAGCCTTAGAAATGCTGATATTATCTATTAATTTATCTTTAAACCCTACATAAGAAAGGCTAATACTATATTGTTTGCCGCTTTCAATGTTAAAAGAAAATCTACCTTCTAGGTCGGTTTTTGTCATTCCAGTTACCGCACCTGAAATTTTAATCGTTACACTCGACAATCCTTCGTTTCTTGAGTTGGTAACCTTACCCGTCACTTTCCCTTTCTGTGCAAAACCCGCCACACTTATTAGACTTACAATCAAATACAATATAAAATGCTTCACTACGCTTGATTTATTTCGGCAAAACTAGATTTGCAGTGTTACCGAATTGTTACCCCAATGTTACCGTAGCATGAAATAATAAGGTACTTTCGAAGCTTATGCACCATGACCACATTGAGAATCATTTAAAAAGCTCTGAAACCATTACGGATATTGTGATTGGGATGGCTGACGGACTTACCGTTCCCTTTGCACTAGCTGCTGGATTGAGTGGGGCGGTTAAAGACGTGCACTTAATTGTGATTGCTGGTATTGCTGAAATAGCTGCGGGTTCTATTGCTATGGGATTGGGTGGCTATCTAGCAGGTAAAACGGCGCAGGAGCATTATGCCAGTGAGTTGAAAAGGGAATACGACGAGATTGAACACCTGCCAGAAGTGGAAAGAGAGGAAGTAAGGGTTTTTTTTGAGGGATTGGGATTGAGTCCGTCCGTTCAAGAACAAGCGGTAGAAGAATTGATCAAGGATAAAGATCGATGGGCAGATTTTATGATGAAGCATGAATTAGCACTAGAAAAGCCCGATCCAAAAAGGGCTAGAAAAAGTGCTTTTAATATTGGTGCATCTTATATTGTGGGGGGGATGATACCATTGAGTCCGTATTTTTTTGTGAATGAAGGACTCACAGGATTAAAATTTTCAGCCATAGTAACCCTAATCTGTTTATTTGTATTTGGTTATTTCAAAAGTAAATTAACGGGAACACCGCCGTTGCAAGGTGGTTTAAAAGTAATGATTATTGGTGCCGTTGCTGCGGGATGTGCTTTTGCTATTGCCAAGGTGATAAGTGGATAAAAGAATGGAGTTGACTAAAAGACAAATAGCTAACTGAAATGATTATTTGGTTAATGAAATGACTCTTTAGCAGATAAAAAGAAAGAATTACCGATTGTATAAATGAACAGATGGCGAATCCTTTATTTTCGCAGAAGTCTAAATCATCCAAGCAATCATGAAAAAATCTGTTGTTTCAATTCTACTAGCGTTCACGCTGCTTTTTGTGCACGCTGTTTCCGGCAAGAGTCCTGTTAAAACAAAAAAAAGTTATCGCTATCAAGTTTCACATTTCGAAAATGTGTTGGGTACTTCAATGGAATTAAAGTTTGCTACGAACTCTGAGAAGCAAGCTCAATTGGCCGAGACAGCAGCACTGAATGAAATTGCTAGGTTATCGAATATTCTAAGCGCTTATGATGCAACAAGCGAATTCAGTCAATGGATGAAAACCCATCAAGTGGCAGTTCCTGTAAGCCACGACCTATACCAACTATTGAATTTATTTGGTCAGTGGCACGATAAAACTAATGGTGCAATAGACGCATCTGCCGAAGTAATTAACCAAGTATGGAAAAATGCCGCTACAAAAAATGTATTGCCTAATGATGCTGCCATTAAAAATGCAGTTGCTATTGCACAACAAGCACACTGGGTTTTAAATGCAGCCAATCAAACTGCCGCACATACTAGTCATGCTAGTTTGAAGATGAATTCATTTACAAAATCTTATATCATCAAATCAGCCGCAGAAGCAGCCATGAAAGCCGCTAAGATAGAAGGTATCATTGTAAATATTGGGGGCGATATAGTGATCAATGGCAACGTTCCTGAATTGGTACAAATCAGTGATCCAAAAGCAGACGCCGAAAATGATGTACCCATGGAAACGATACTAGTGCAGAACAAAGCAGTAGCCACTAGTGGTAATTATAGAAGAGGAGAAATGATACTGGAACAATGGTATTCACATATCGTTGACCCACGTACAGGTATGCCCGCGAATGATATTATTAGTGCAACAGTAGTGGCCTCAAACGCAACGGACGCAGGCGCTTTGGCTACTGCATTCAATGTGTTGAGCACCACAGAATCTATTGCACTAGCAGCCACCATGCCGGAAGTAGACTATTTAATTATCACGCGCGATGGAAAAAAAATAGAGAGTGCCCATTGGAATAGTTTGAGGGTATTGAATTCAACCAACATATCCAACCAAGTAAATGAGCAATTAACTGCTGAAAAAGAGTGGAAGAATGAATTGATTATCAATATTGAATTAGTGCAACACCAAGGAGTAGCAAGACGTCCATTTGCGGCTTATTGGATTGAAGACAAGGATGGCAATGTGGTAAAGACAATGGCACTATGGTTTAACAAGCCAAAATGGATCCCTGACATGAAAGAATGGTATCGCAAAAAAGGCGCTGAGATGAAAGCCAATCCTGCAGGATACAGTTCTATCACTAGTGCCACACGCTCTCCAGGAAAGTACACCCTGAAATGGGATGGCAAGGACGATGCAGGAAATAGTTTACCCACAGGTACCTATAAAGTATTTTTGGAAGTAGTGAGAGAGCATGGTGCCTATGAAATTTTGCAGCAAGAAATTGAGTGCAAGAAAAAAGAGCAGCGCTTCCAATTGCAAGGCAGTAAAGAAGTGAGTGCGGTTTCAATTGACTATAAGAAAAAATCGAATGAGGCTAACTAAGCAAGCGCTCAAAAGAAAATTTGCGGAGCTCTCTAGGTGGTTGCACATTTATGTGTCGATGTTTAGTTTTGCGGTAGTGCTGTTTTTTTCGGTGACGGGCATTACCCTAAATCACCCCGACTATTTCGCCGGCGATATGAAGGAGTCTCGAGATACGGGTCAGTTGCAAATTGGTTGGGTAAACAATGCCGACACCAATAAAATCAACAAGCTGGCCATCGTAGAGCAGTTGCGCAAACAGTTTTCCATCAAAGCACCTGTGAGTGAGTTTAGAATAGAAGAAGCACAGTGTGCGGTATCGTTCCGCGGACCGGGTTACGCTGCCGATGCATTTGTAGATCGGGAAACGGCGCATTTTGAAATTACCCTCCTGAAGGCCGGTTTCATTGGCATCCTAAACGACCTCCACAAGGGTCGCGATAGTGGGTCAAAATGGGCCATTTTGATTGATGTATCCGCCATTCTAATGATCCTCATATCCTTGACAGGCATCATCCTATTACTCTATATCAAGCGAAAACGCATCAAAGGGATTTATTGGGCTATTTTAGGATTGATCCTAACTTATTTGGTGTATTTGATATGGGTTTAAGGGGGAGTCAGACTCATATTTGGTTAATTTAATTTGGGTTAAAGTGTGAATTAATTATTTATTCCTATCAAACAAGTTCCCTATTCCTTTCATTTTGACAGGATAAAAGATTATATTTGACATGAATAAAACTTATGGATACACAAAATAGAACAGCTACTATTTTACAAATCATCTGGGAAAATCCCGGAATCAAGGTTTCTGGCATACAAAAACTTGTACCCGATACATCCCTTTCTAGTATCAATAGAAGCCTAAAAGCACTTGTTTTAGAAAACAAGTTGCAGATCATTGGAGCAGGTAGAAATACAGCATATCAAGTAACAAGTGGATACAAATATATATACCAACAAATAGGCGACTCCTATTTCAACAAAGATTTTGATGAAAGAGTAGGCAATAAAACTATCAATAGAAATTTATTTAGCGAGTTAGCAGAACTGTCCATTTTTTCATCTATTGAATTAAAAAAATTAAATCAACTTCAGTCGACTTATGAAATGAATATCAGCACACTTTCCGAAGGCATTGTTCAGAAAGAAAACGAAAGATTGACTATTGAGCTAAGTTGGAAATCATCACAAATAGAGGGCAATACCTATTCGCTTTTAGAAACAGAGGTCTTGCTAAAACAACATTTTGAAGCCGAAGGAAAATCAAAAGCAGACGCTTTGATGTTATTGAACCATAAAACAGCTTTGGATTATTTATTTGCGCATCGTATTCATATCGATCCTTTACAAGTTAGTTCAATAGAAAATATTCATAGTGTTTTGACACAAGGCCTTGGTGTTAGTCGGAATATTCGTAAAAGAATCGTTGGTATAACCGGAACCAGTTATACACCACCAGACAATCAATATCAAATCATGGAATTTTTAGAACAAACATGTGAACTAATTAATAAAAGAGAGACCGTTTTTGAGAAGGCAATGCTTGCAGTACTTTTAATCTCATATATACAACCCTTTGAAGACGGAAACAAAAGAACAGGTAGAATTACTGGAAATGGATTACTGATAGAATATGGTTATTGCCCATTATCATATAGGAGTATAAAACCAATTGATTATAAAAAAGCGATGATTCTTTTTTATGAGCAAAATAATATGACTGCTTATAAACAAATTTTTATGGACCAATACGAATATGCTGTGAATAATTACTATAGATAATCGGTGCAATAGAAAATTTAAGTATTTAAGAAAATATTGACCCCAACTTCATTATTAATTTTATTGTGAGTTTGGAATCAAACTCCAATTTTACATTTTCTTGCAGATTTGGAATCTAATTCCTAATTTGCATGTTCATGTAAATATGGAATCGTGATTAAAAGAGCCATTTATAGCCAAGCCCAATTTCAGCTTACCCAGTTTAGGGCGCTGTGTATCACTGGACCGAGACAGAGTGGCAAAACTACGCTGAGTAAAATGTTGTGCCCTAATAAGCCCTATGTAAACTTTGAAAACCCGGATATACAATCAGAAGCAGATCTGAATCCAAGAAAGTTTTTGAGCAAATACAGCAATGGTGCTGTTTTCGATGAAATTCAACGAGTACCTTTATTATTTCGATATCTCCAACAAATATTAGATGAAACCAAGCATCGTGGGCAATTTATACTAACGGGGTCAAATAATTTTTTATTGAATGAGGGTTTATCGCAGTCGTTAGCTGGAAGGGTTGGATATTTATCCTTACTACCCTTAAGTATTGCAGAACTAGTAACTGATGGAAAAGCATCTAATTCAATAAGCGATCATATTATCAAAGGGGGATATCCTGAAATCTGGAGCGAAGGATTGAATACACCAAATTGGATGAAAAGCTATGTTCAAACTTATATACAGAGAGATGTAAGGCTGATTAAAAATATCAGCAACCTTGCAGCATTCAATAGATTTCTATTATTGTGTGCACATTATGCAGGTCAAATAATCAATAGAAATGAATTAGCAAAAGATACGGGTGTTGACAACAAAACCATATTGTCATGGCTTGGTTTATTGGAAGAAAGTTATATCATTTATCAGTTGCATCCATGGTTTAATAATTTGAATAAAAGGGTGATAAAAAGTCCCAAGTTATACTTTTACGATACCGGTTTATTGTGTTACTTATTAGGGCTCACCACAAAAAAGGCATTAGCGGAAAATCCCCGATATGGTTCAATAGTAGAAAATTGGGCGATCAGTGAAATCAAAAAAAACAAATTAAACAATGGGGAGTCAGAAGGCATGTATTTTTTTAGGGATAGTGCCGGCAATGAAATAGATCTATTGCTAGAAAAGAATGGAGAAACGATAGCTATAGAAATTAAAGCAACAACCAATTTTACTATGTCCATGTTATCAGGAATCAAATACTGGCAAAAGTACCAGCCAGGTGCACATGGCATGGTACTTTATGGAGGCACTAAAACGAAATTCATTAATGACTTAACTAGTTTGGTAACTTGGAAGGAGCTGATAGATGTTTAATAAATGACTTTACTGATTCCGGGAGAATTGCTTTAGATTTTTTTAACTCTGAACCAAATACTTTCCGTGGAAGGGTACCTGGGGGTAACTGACCAAATGAATGATAAATAAAATTGCTGGAGACACATTTCATTTTTTTGAACTCATCCAGTTCCTTAGAAATTGTCAAAGCGGAAGGATTATAGGTTTTATCATATTTTAGTTCAATAGTGTCAGGCATATTTTCTTTTTTAGCTTGTTTAGGTATGTACTTATCAACAATGCAACAATCATTGTTGGTTTCACTAGAAGCTAGCTTCCATTCTGTATCAAATTTTTTCATATTAAAGCTGTCTACAAATAAGCCATGAAATTTCAATACAGAATCTTTAACAAGTAATTGTCTCATGCTATCTATACTACTATGCAGGTAGTAGCCTTTATCCTCATTATTTTTAACTACAAAATAAGGGTGCGTTTCATAAAAAGTATCAGCACCGGGATAGTGATATTTTGCAATAAAATTATACACTAAATAATCCTGATAAGTAAACAAGAAAGTAGAATCATACAAATACTCAATTGAATCAATAACTGGATTTCTACTACTACTGTTTTCATAACTGACAACTTGACCAAACAATTTTTTGGCGTACTTTTTAATTAACAAATCTGTTTGCTCAATTGTATCAATTCTAGTAAATGCAGTTCTTGACAGAACTAAAATG
>JANOYH010000059.1:0-2483 GCA_031428775.1 Bacteroidota bacterium | reverse complement strand
TTTTCTACAAAAGGACAGGTAGTATTGTATTTGGCAGTGGCAATACCCTTGCTTTGTAATAAGGCTTCAATTTCAATGGTTGTTCCAAAAGCAGGAATAATGACAATGTCATCTGCTCTAATCTCATCAAAAGATATGATTTGCTTGCCATAAGTGTCTTGCATGAATTGTACACCCATCGACATTAAATCGGCATTCACTTGCGGATTATGAATCATTTCACTTAATAAAAAAATCCTTTTTCCTGGATTTTGCTCAATAGTGGAGAAGGCAATTTCAATCGCATTTTCCACACCATAACAAAACCCAAAATGCCTAGCCAAATAAATGTGCACATTACCTAAATCAAGTAAAGTAGGCGTAAAGTCTTTTTTTAGTTTGTCACCTTGCTTTCGATATAGCTTAATGGCAGTAATGAGTGGACTTCTATATGCGATGGGTACATTGAATTGCTTCATATCTATAAATAACAAGGGCAAAAGTACAAAGTTCAAACCAGTTAAAAGAGAATTGCCCTTCCTGATTCAATGGTTAGTATAGAAACAAAAATTAGGTGTATTTTACAGCATTCAAATAGTAGAAATGAAAAAATATACCATCGCTAGTATAACCTTCTTAGTTTTCTTTTTTCAAGCAGCTGTTGGCCAGTCCAATAAATTGGTTTCTATATTTGATGGAAAAACGCTCAGTGGGTGGAGAACCTATCAAAATAAACCCTCCGATTCTTGGTCGGTTGAATATGGCGTTTTGCACGGTAACGGCATTACTGCCACAAAGCATGCCGATTTGATTACTGATGCAGAATACGAAAATTTCAAATTAGTATTCGACTGGAAGATCTCTAAAGGAGGGAATAGTGGTTTATTGTATTTGGTAACAGAACAGTATCCTAGTAGTCATCAAACTGGGCCAGAATATCAGTTAATAGACGATATTGGATACCCAGGGAAACTCGAAAATTGGCAAAAAGCTGGTGCAAACTATGCCATGAATCCGCCCGAGCTGGATGCTACTTTGCCCGCTGGAAAGTGGAATCATACGGTGATTATTGTAAATCGCGGCCATGTGGAACACTGGTTAAATGGCAAACGTGTAGTAACCTGTGAAATGTGGACTGAGGCCTGGAATAAAGCAAAAGCCGAGGGAAAATGGAAAGACTATCCTGGTTATGGCATAAGTAAAAAAGGACATATTGCTTTACAGGACCATGGTGGCGAAACCTGGTTTAAAAACATCAAAATACAGGTTTTATAACCCAAATTTAGGCAGTAAAATGCGGCTAAATCATTATGCCTTATCTTCGCGGCATGCATTATGTTTCAGTAGAAGGGTTGACTAAAAGTTATGGTATCAACCCACTTTTTCGCAATATTTCATTTCATATCAACGAAGGAGATAAGATTGCTTTGATAGCTCGTAATGGCGTTGGTAAATCTACCTTGTTGCGCATACTTGCTGGCGAAGAGACTTCAGATCAAGGAAAGGCTTGGGTCAATAAAGACGTTACAGTAGCTCTTTTTGAGCAGGATCCGCATTTTGAAGAGGACAAAACCGTTTTGGAAAATATTTTTCACCTCAAACACCCCATCATTACCGCCATTCGTAAATACGAAGACGCGATGGAGCAGGAAGATGGAGATATGATAGCTGAATCCATTGTAGAAATGGAAGACTTGAATGCATGGGATTTTGAAGCCAAAGTGAAACAGATCTTGGATAAACTGAATGTGCATCATTTAAAAAATCCGGTGAGTGAATTGAGTGGTGGACAAAGAAAGCGCGTTGCACTTGCTAAAACACTGATTGATATTGGCTTTGACCACCAACATACTTTGTTGATGATGGATGAGCCCACAAACCATTTGGATGTTGAAATGATTGAGTGGTTGGAACAATACCTAAATCAGGAAAACGTAACCCTTTTATTGGTAACGCACGACAGGTACTTTTTAGATGCAGTATGTGAAGAGATCTGGGAACTGGAAAGAGAAAACATGTATGTGTATACGGGCACTTACGAAAATTATGTAGAAAAAAAGGCGGCCAGAATTGAGAGTGAATTGGCCAGTATTGACAAAGCCAAAAACACCTTTAGAAAAGAATTGGAATGGATGCGCAAGCAACCTAAAGCTAGAACTACTAAGAGTAAGAGCAGGCAAGATAATTTTTACGAAGTAGAAGCAAAGGCCAAGCAAAAAATAGAAGACGTTCAACTGCAACTAGAAGTAAAAATGAGTAGGTTGGGCGGTAAGATTGTAGAGATGAAGAAAGTCTATAAATCATTCGAAAACAAACAAATTTTAAAAGGATTCGATTATAATTTCAGTAAAGGAGAACGAATAGGTATCATAGGAAAGAATGGCGTTGGTAAGTCTACTTTCATGAATGTATTGCAACAATTAGAACCCGCCGATAGTGGTAAAATTGTGGTTGGTGAAACCATCATATTTGGTAATTTTTCACAGCAAGGGTTGGTCATTAAA
>JANOYH010000058.1:0-5421 GCA_031428775.1 Bacteroidota bacterium | reverse complement strand
ATATTGCGTTCAATGAATCTTTCCATTGATTAATAGAAGCAAACTGTCCATTTAATAAACCAATTTCAATGGATTGTGATTGTATGGCTTTGGGTGTTTCTATTCGCCATCCCTTAAAGGCAATATCATTTGAGATGCCTTGATAATTACCAGTAGCAACCATTCTATTACCCTGCATGATTCCACCAGAAATTCTTGCTTTAATTGGATTGAACAATGCAGATTTTATTTGATCCAATCCTTCTTGTTTCACTGTTGCATCAAAAACGGTACTGTCTGAATTTTGGTGATAGAATAGAACTTGATTGTTGTTAAATTCGATAGAATCTTTTTTGGTTATGACAGATATATGCGATGCCCATTTCCAAGAATTGGCATTGTTTTCTTTTCTATTTAATTGTCGATCCTGATCGCGCCAACTTTCAAAACTGGCAATAGCTTTAACTGGTGAAGTAGTTTTTAACTCAATATGAATCATTGGATGAAATACATCTACCCATAATTGGATCTCCGCATTCAATTTCCCATTGCCGCCATTGATTTTTACATATCCGTCTTTGAGAACTAATTCCTGTTTAAAATTTTTGCCTTGAAATGGGTTGGGGGATAATTGTAGTTTAACCCTTCCTGCTTTTAAGAATGCATTGTTTTCATCAAAAGCCCCGGATTGAGCTATATAAAAGTAGAGGTCGCCATTTTCAACCCATACATTCAAACCAATGTCACCTCCTCCACAGGGCATTGACTCAGAAGTGTTTTTGCTTTGTGAATGCCAAACCACATTGGCCCCACTTAATTCAGCTGGCTGTGCAAATATGGTATTACTGCATAATATGAAACCAAGCAAGAAAACTGCTTTTTTGAACATCTATTTGCGGTTAAGTCAACATGTTTTTTATCACTGTAAAGTAACAAGTTTTGATTGCCTATCCTCCAAAGTTTTTAAAAATCCTTGAATTTTTTGTTATCTTTCGCAATCTACTGTTTGCGCATGGAAAAAATAACAAGAGAAGGGTCTCATAAAAATATTTGGTATGGTCAAGGTAGACAGCGGATTGAGATCTCCAAGACCATTATAAAATCAAGGGTACAAAGCAATGTATTTCTTAAGCATTTGTACGTTCATAGTCTAGGGTATTATCCAAAAGCAAAAGGACATTTCACGCATAGAAAAAATGGCTTACCAGAAAATTTCTTATTCTATTGTGTTGATGGAAACGGATGGTATGAAATTGGGAAACAGAAATACGTAGTGGGACCAAACGAATTTTTTATCCTTCCACAAAACGTAGAACACTCCTACGGTAGTTCCGAAGATAACCCTTGGAGTATTTACTGGATTCATTTTGGCGGAGAGTCTTTACCTCTGTTCAATGAAATGAGCATTGTTCAAAAGCATTTTAAACCAGAACATATTAAAGACAAAGGCGAAATATTATCGCTTTTCACAAAAATTTGTAAAACACTTGAATTGGGATATAGTATTGACAACTTAATGTTCGTCAATATGTGTCTATATCAGTATGTCTCATTGTTTATCTACAACTCAAGACATTATCCCGTGGGTCATCCTGGAAAAATTGATTTTGTTGATACGGTCATTCTTTACATGCAGCAACAGATTAATGAAAATATAGTGTTGAATGAATTGTGTAAACATTTCAACTATTCTCCTTCAAGGTTTTCAAGCCTTTTCAAGAAAAAGACGGGCTATGCCCCAATCGATTATTTTATCCAGATGAAAATGCAAAAAGCAAGTCAGCAACTTGATTTTACGGATCGTTCTGTCAAAGATATTGCATTTAGCATGGGCTTTGATGACCCATATTACTTCTCTAAACGCTTCCGAAAAGTGATTGGCGTTTCACCTCAAAAATATCGTTTGCTTAAAAAAGAGTAGTTGTTGAGAGTCTGTCAACAAATTCCTTTTTTATTTGTTATTGGAATTTTTCCCATTTCAACCTTAATTTTATAAAATACGTATCTGTGATAGGTGTTTTTTAATGTTATAAATTTTCAACCTATGAAAGAAGTGCTTCCTGTTCCAGAGAATGAAATAGAACGAATTATTGAACTGTCAGACTTTGATCTGGACTTTAGTGGCTTAGAAGACAACTTTAAAGATTTAACTAACTTGGCAGCAAAAGTAGCTGGTACAGAGATTTCAATGATTAACCTCATTGACACTTATACCCAATGGACTATTGCCAATCACGGCATAGATTTGGCCCAAATGCCAAGAGAAACGTCCGTTTGTCAATATACCATTGCACGTGTAGAGCCTTTTGAAGTAAAGAACCTAAAAGTGGATGCTCGATTTAAAGATCAATCATATGTAAATGGTGATTTAGATTTGAAATATTACTTCGGTGTGAATTTGAGAACAGAAAATGGATACAATTTGGGCTCTTTATGTGTAATGGACAAAGCGGGTAAAGAGATTAGTCCTGAAAAAGAAGAGCTATTGCAGATTATTGCAAACGAAATTGTAAATAGACTTGAAACCATCAAAACAATTCAATCATTAGAGGCTAAACTATCTGAAACAAAGCATAAACAAAAAAACTTAGCACACGATATTCGAGGGCCCCTAGGTGGTATTATTTCATTAACGGAACTCCTAAGTAATCAAGGGGAAAAGAACAAGTTAGCCGAAGTGCTTGAGTTTATAAAAATGATTAATAAAGCCGGAACTTCCTTATTGGACCTAACTACAGAAATAATGGATGTAGAAGACAAACAGGCACAAGCATTCAGAAAAGATGAATTGAGTTTAAATCTATTTAAAGGGAAATTAGAAAAATTATATGCACCCCAAGCGTATCATAAAAAAATAAAGTTTACTATTAAAGTAAATACTACAAAAGAGCATTTCCCTTTTCCCAAAAACAAGCTCCTGCAAATTTCTGGAAATTTAATTTCAAATGCTATCAAGTTTACTCCAGAAAAAGGGCAGGTAAAAGTATTCTTAGACGTGGAAACTTTTAATGAATTAGAAAGTGTACTGAAGATTAGTGTAACAGATACTGGTATTGGGTTAGATGAATCTAGTATTCAAGATATCCAAAATGGAGTAAGGAAATCTTCTGATGGAACAATTGGTGAATCGGGATATGGTTTTGGGTTGTCATTAGTAAAAAATTTAGTAGAAAAATTAAATGGCAGATTTCATATTGAATCTGAACAATTAAAAGGCAGTAAATTTGAAGTTGCTATACCATTTATCAAGTAAAGTAAGACCATCAACAGTAAACTTGTATTTATGAACTGCAGGATTTCTTGTAAATAAAATAGAAAGACAATGCTGACTAGAATCCATTTTGATGAAATGAAATCAACCATCAAAAAAGCTTTTGTTATTGCCGGAATGACGGATAATAATGCAGAAATTTGTGCAAGGATTCATACAGAATCAAGTAGGGATGGTGTGTTTTCTCACGGGTTAAATCGTGTGGAAAGATTTGTGGAATATATTGATAAGGGATGGATAGATGTTCATGCAGAACCAACACTTGATTCAAATCTAGGCTCACTAGAAATTTACAATGGTAATATGGGGCCAGGTATATTAAATGCATTATTTGCCATGAATAGGGCAACTGAAATTGCTGAACAGTATGGGCTTGGTCTGGTTAGCCTTAAAAACACGACCCATTGGATGCGTGGAGGTACTTATGGTTGGTTAGCTGCCGATAAAGGATACATTGGGATCTGCTGGACCAATACTGAATCGTGCATGCCTGCATGGGGAGCTAGTGATTGTGGAATTGGGAATAATCCATTTATTATGGCTGTTCCCCGAAAGGAAGGATCTATTGTATTAGACATGGCCATGTCACAATACTCCTATGGAAAATTGCAAGTAACAAGACTTAAAAACAAAAAGCTTCCTTACCCAGGAGGGTTTGACCACAAAGGAATGCTAACAGATGATCCTGCCGCAATTGAAGAAACGAGACGCATATTACCAATGGGTTTTTGGAAGGGTTCAGGCTTTGCTATGATGCTTGATATCATTGCCAGTTTATTATCAGGAGGGAATACCACTGCAGCTATTGATACCATCAAAAAAGGTAATTGTGGCAGTTGTTGTCAAATATTTATTGCCATTAATCCACTCAAAATTAATACACAAGAATTTATTGACAAAGCACTTAGAGAAACGATTTGTCAAATTAAATCTTCCATACCCTCAAATGAAAATGCCGAGATATTTTATCCAGGAGAACAATCTAGGAAAAGCAGGGTTGAAAATATGGAATGGGGAATCCCGGTTGATGATAGTGTATGGGCAAGGGTACTGGAACTGGCAAATAAGGTTTATTAAAATAAATTGAAAAGCGCATTTTTATGAAAACAAAGAATGGGAATTGTATGATAGGTAAAAACTATCGTTACTCATCAATTTATTTTAGGAATGGTTTCTGCAACAATGGAATGAATGGCAGCATCAAGTTCTTTAGCAGAGTTGTCTAATTCTTGTAAAAAGAATAGTTTATCTTCTAAAGATATTTTTAATTTCATAGCATTAATGATTCCCAAGATGGTAGTTAGCGGGCCTCGAATCAAGTGACTTTGGTGCCAAGCAATTCTTTGTAATTGGGCTTCATGCTTTTTTTGTTCTGTGATGTCTAATTTGATTGCTAAAAAATGGGAATGCACTCCTTTGTTATTTTTAATAGCTGATATTTTAGCGGCCTCCCAGTATAATTCCCCATTCTTTTTCTTATTAAAGAGTACTCCTTGCCATTCCTTACCAACAGTAATGGATTGCCATAGTTGTGCATATTCTTTATCTGTAGTGTACCCTGATTTTAAAATACTTGGTTTTTTCCCAATAACTTCTTCAAAACTATACCCTGTTGATTCTATGAATTTCGTATTAACATATTCAATATTTCCATTAGTATCAGTGATCATAATGGAAACTGGGCTTTGTTCTATTGCTTGTGTAAGTTGAATAAGTTTTGCTTCTGCTTTTTTTCTTTCGGTAATATCGAGCATTAACCCCCTTAACAATACTGGTTTTCCATTTTCATGAATAACTTTTACATTGTCACTCACCCATTTGATACTTCCATCCTTTGTAATGAAACGATATTCAAATTCATGGTCTACACATTGTTTAGTTTGGTCTATACAAAATTCTTTCGCTGTTTGACAGTCTTCTTTGTGAATTTTGCTTATCCAAAAACCTGGTGCTAGCCACTCTTCCGATAAATACCCAAATATTCGTTCAGCATTTTTGCTGATATATCGAAATTGAAAGGTAATAGCATCCGCTTCCCAAATAACTCCCTCAGTAGATTCAAGAAGTTCAGTGAATCGGAGATTGGTATTTTTCAGATCTGTACTAATTATTTTTTGTTCCGTAATTTTTCTACTTATACCAAATAGTCCAATTAATTTTCCTTTTTCATC
>JANOYH010000057.1:0-2269 GCA_031428775.1 Bacteroidota bacterium | reverse complement strand
ATTTTTTAATCGGCCGTGCTTTTGACAACCGCGTTGGTGGATTTATGATTGCAGAAGTAGCACGCCTTTTAAAAGAAAACAATAAGACCCTTCCTTTTGGTTTATACGTTGTAAATGCTGTGCAAGAAGAAATTGGTTTACGAGGTGCAGAAATGATTGCACGCAGAATTAAACCAAATGTTGCCATCATCACTGATGTAACACACGATACCAGTACACCCATGATAAGTAAAATTATTGAAGGCGATATTCAATGCGGCAAAGGCCCATCACTTGCTTATGCACCTGCAATTCATAATAAACTATTGCAATTGGTACAAGACGTAGCCGAGAAAAAAGGTATTCCGGTTCAATTGAGAACCTTAAGCAGAAGCACTGGAACTGATACCGATAGTTTTGCTTATGCAAATGATGGTTGTCCGAGTGTGTTGATTTCTATCCCACTTCGTTATATGCATACTACAGTAGAAATGTTACACAAAAAAGACATTGAAGAAACCATTAAACTGATGTACGAAACACTTTTGGTACTATCACCTAAAACCAACTTGAGCTACCTTTAAATTTGAACATTATTTTTGTTGTTATGAGTTGGATGGAGAAAAAACATATTAGGATAGCGATATTGGATCTTTATGAAGGATTCCCTAATCAGGGTATGCGCTGTATTGAAGAAATTGTTCAAACCTGGGCAGAAACCAATCAACATAGTTTTACTTTTCACACATTTAATGTGCGACAAGAACTAGCCTTGCCAGATACTTCTTATGATATTTATATTTCAAGTGGTGGCCCCGGTTCACCACTTGAAAGTGAAGGCGAGGCTTGGGATACTAAATTCATTGAATGGCTGAAAAGTATGGAGGCATGGAATAATCAATTATCCAATGCTACAAAAAAACACGTATTCTTTATTTGCCATAGCTTTCAACTAGCATGTCGATACTATGGCATTGGCGAAGTGTGCAAGCGAAAGTCCACCTCCTTTGGCGTTTTTCCCATACACCGTTTACATGATGGAGAAAACGAGCAAGTACTCAACGGAATGCGTGATCCTTTTTTTGCCGTGGATAGTCGCGATTACCAAGTAATCTCCCCCAACCATCAGCGGCTCAGAAAAATGGGTGCAAAAATTTTGGCCATTGAAAAACATCGACCGCACGTTCCTTATGAAAGGGCCATTATGTGTATCCGCTTTTCTGATTATTTTATTGGCACCCAATTTCACCCAGAAGCCGATGCCATTGGCATGAGTATGTATTTACAAAGGGAAGATAAAAAAACAAACGTGATTGAAAACCATGGTGAAGCCAAATGGAATAGCATGGTGGAACAATTACAGGATCCGGAGAAAATCATGTGGACCTATAAAAACATCCTTCCAAATTTTCTTAGTCTTGCTATTGGGGAACTTGAAGAAGCCTAGTTTTTGGTTAAAATGAAATTGACTGTATTAATCTAAATTTTTACATTCATTGTCTAATTCAATAAATTAGTAGTATGGTACCATCTATTAGAGCTGCTTATAATCAAGCATTCACAAAGGAAGCATATCAGGCTTTTATCAATGAATTATCAAACATTCACCCAAATGCAATTGAATTTAGGGTTGCGGAAACGCCCATTTTTATTGATCGTATATTCAAAAATAAAGTATTGGATGCTTGTGAAAGAATTGTGGATGTAATTACAGCTCCTAACTTTAAAGCTTTAAGCAATGATGCCATACCTGCAAATGTGCAAGTGCCCAATGAAAATGACCATAGCCATTTTATTGCATTTGATTTTGGCATTTGTGAAAATGAACATGGCGAAATGGAACCACAGTTAATTGAAATGCAGGGTTTTCCTACATTATTTGCCTATCAAATTTTTCATGACCAAATCACCAGAAAACATTTTCAAATTCCAGCTAATTATTCCCCTTACTTAAATGGTTTTGATGAAAATAGTTATGCCAAACTTTTAAAGGAAATTATATTAGGTGAGCATTCGGCAGAAAATGTGGTCTTACTAGAAATACTACCACACCAACAAAAAACAAAAATTGATTTTTATTGTACAACCGATGTAACTGGTATTGCAGTAGTTTGTTTAACCGAACTCATTCAAGAAGGAATGGATTTGTTTTATGAACGCAATGGAATAAAGATCCCCATTAAAAGGATTTACAACAGAATTATCTTTGACGACCTACAACAACAAAGCAATGAAATTCAAGAAAAAGGAAAACTCTTACTAGACAAATTAAATGTAGAATGGGTGCCGC
>JANOYH010000056.1:0-2091 GCA_031428775.1 Bacteroidota bacterium | reverse complement strand
AATTTTGGCTCTAATAATGGTGACCTTTTTTTTAATGGGTGCTAATAAAACTTCTTTCGCTTCTTCTAAATTTCCAATGGTGGCAGAAATGCCCCATAAAGAAAAAGTTGTATTAGATATTTTTTTTGGGTGATGGGTATTAATACTGTTTGAATTCTTTTGATTTTTTATTCCAATAATTCTACTAATGGCAAGTTCCATTTGTACCCCTCGTTTGCTGCCCATTAGTTCATGCCATTCGTCCACAGCAATTAATCGAACAGATTCAAAAAGCAAGGAGCAATCTTTCTGCGCTAATAGTAAGTGCAGGCTTTCTGGGGTGATGATGAGGATCTCTGGTTTTTGGCGTTTTTGTTTTTGTCGTTCACTGGTAGAGGTGTCGCCATTTCTAATACCCACCTGCCAAGGAATATTCAGCTCGCTTAAAACATTTTCCATGGCTCTACCAATGTCTTTTGCCAAAGCTCTTAGAGGGGAGATCCACAATAATTGCAAATGTTTAGGTGCACTATGTTGATAATCATTTGGGTGTTTATTGATGTATTGAATGAGGGTACCCAAAAAAACAGAAAACGTTTTTCCGCAACCAGTTGGTGCATTCACCAATCCGCTATTGCCCAATAAAATTTCTTGCCAAGTTTCTTCTTGAAAAGTAAATGGATGAAAGCCCTTGACTTTTAACCATGCATGAATAATCTGGTATCCTATTGATTCTTGGAGCATGAAGGTTAAACTACAAAGTTTTCAGGTATTCAATCAAAGCCTTTCTTTCATCTGTCGATAATCGATCAGCAAAATAGTGTCCACTATTACTATATCCACGCAATGTGGTATTGTATGCTTTTTTACCAGTTGGTTCAGACTTGGTTTCATAATCCCAGCCTACAGATTCCTTATTATAACTAGGGGTTTTAAAATTTCTTTGCCAATAGGTAGGTCGTGCTGAGCTATTTAAAACAGCATCTAGTGTAGGAACAGACCCATTGTGAAAATAGGGTGCCGTAGCCCAAACGCCGTCAAGAGGTGGGGCTACATAACCATTTGAAGGCATCAGCACTGCGGGTAAGTCGCCCTGTGCAAACCAACTTTTATTAAACCATTCAATAAACTGCGGATTCTGGTGGTTTGCTTTAAATATTAGGGAATCTGTTTGAATAATAGAAGCAGGTAATAATAAATTTGGATAGCTTTCTTCTGCCCCATAGGTACCATGACATTTACTACAATTGTTTAAAAAAATGGTCTTTCCATTTTTCGCCAATGATTCATTGATGGGGTAAGGATATTCTGGCGACTTGATCGATTTAATATAAGCAAGTACATCGCCAAAATGGCTAAATACTTCTCTTGCTTCAGCGGTGTCTTTGACCGTTAAAATATTGCTTAGCATCAGAAATTTTCCAAAATCACCCCTCCCAAAACCATTGTAAAACATAGCATTTTTTTTCTTCAATAACCACCATGCTGGAACATCTGTAGGAATCACTTCGTCAGGGATGGTTAAGATGGGTTCATTCTTCCATTCTAGTGTAATGGGGTCTCTGTGCGCCACCAAAAGGGTAGCCAATCGGTCGGCTACGTTAACCCCAATTACTTCAGTTTCCATTAATGGAGAGATCGTTGACATGGAGCGCATAATATCTTTTGCCGCATCGTATTTACTTGGTGTAAATGTTTTCATCATTCCCGTGCCAATTCCTTTCATGAAGGCATTGCCAGTGCCTATATTGGTGAAGTCTAGGAAACTGTTGCCTAGTCCCACTACCAAACGATCATCCATTACTTGTGCATGACATTGTAAACAAGTAGGCACTACCACTTCAATGCCCTTACTAGTAGTGATTACATTAAATCCATGCGGAACCAATGCATTCTTGCCCGACCTATTGAGGTAATTGTGTTTGTCTTTTCCGAATATTAATTTGAAATAACTATAAGGAAGTCCACTTTTTAAATAGTTGCCTGTAATCAGGTATTCATATCCTTTGACTGCATCACCTGCTCTTTGTTGGCTAGGAGGGATATAGATAGGCTTTTCTATAGGGTCAATTGTGGCGGCAATAAAAAGCATGGAAGCCCCTATAAATCCTA
>JANOYH010000055.1:0-5398 GCA_031428775.1 Bacteroidota bacterium | reverse complement strand
CATCGCTTTTTTAGCATACGCATACTCAAAAGAAGCGTGAATAAATTGACCCAAGTAATGAAAGGGCAAATCGTATTGATGATTGGTGGAAGAATTGGCTAGAAAAACGTCAATAATTAGTTTTGGGTAATTGGGAAGTGCTAATAAATACAAGGACCTCTGTAGTCTAACACCAGGATATGCATTACTGTCTAAAGCAGCAACAGAAAGGATGCTGGGATTATCCAAGCTGGAAAATAACCTAACAGGTGAAAATTGTTCTGCAGTTTTTTCCATTCCTTTGAAATGACTTGTCTCATCCACTACAATAGTGTTATGAGCAATTGTTTGAGAGGCATAACCTGCATTTTCTGGTAAGTAACGACCACCATATTTTTGCTCTACTCCAACAAAACGTGCAGAACCGTAGTCCTGTAATATTTCATTCCCTTTATCAAATAAATTAATATTCAATTTATCGTAGTGGCCATGCGATAAACCATGTGAACTATACTTAAAAATAAGACTAGACAAATCTGTACCACTGCCATTTCTAAGGATACTCACACCACCTCTATCTCCTTTTGCGCCATCAGTATTAACCATCGTTTTATAGGGGAAAGAAAGCGTTGCATTAGATTGAATAGTCAGTGCACGCGCTATTTCTATACCACCTTTTGTTAATAAAACTGCTTGTTGTTTTTGGGAAACAGGTAAAAAAGCGGGCTCTAAACCATAGGCTTTTGTATAAATATTTACTGCCATCATCATTTCACTAGTAGTATAGTCTTTGTCTTTGATAGCATCATTCAAAGGAAAAAAGATGGCGTCTGTGTTGCTGTATTGTAAGGCAGTTTGTACTGCTTTTTTTAATATCGAATCCCTATAATTAAAAATATGTTTAGCTGGATATTTATTGTTGACTGCATTTGCAAAAATCATGAAAGGCAACAAAGCATAGCGGGTATAATAGGGACCTTCCGTATAGTATCCATCAGGTGAAAACAACTGGTTCATTAAAGCATAAAATCCACTATTCCCTTTTAAATCCGTTCCCTCTAATGCCATATCAACATATGCTTGATTGTTTGTAGCAATCCCAATAATACCAACACCTGCAGTAGCCCATACCGCGTGGTTATGAATTAAATTGAACCAATTGGTCAGGTCTTTTGTAATAAAGTCAACCTCCGGTTTAAAGGCCCCTGATTCAATTAGCTTTCTATCATTTTCAGTAAGCCCTTGATAAACCAGGTCATACGCCATACCAGCATATACCATCCAATTGGCATCATTCAATGCCTGCCAAAAGATATGCCCCGGTGAAGAGCTGGTGGCTTGTGGATGATTGTTTAAAGTAGGATTTAATTTAGCATATTTCAAAAGGAGCTTTCCAACTAAGTCGGCATATTTCTGTTCTCCCGTTATGTTGAACAAAACGGCACTATTGAACATCAACAAATAATTTGCTTTATGTTTTTCATGCGTATATCCTCCAGCCGGATCTTTGGGAAATGGAACATCAATATCCTTATTAAGCCATGGATCTGTTTCTTTTTTCAGACTTTGGAAACTGGCATTTAATAAAGGTAATTTGCCCAAGTTGCTTTTAACCAATAGCGCTTCATCTTTGGTAAAAAAGCTAATAGGATGTTGCGCAGAGAGCAACATAGGAAAAAGTAATAGGCATATTATTTTCAAGCAATTCAACATCAAGCAAGCAATTCAATAGTCATTTGTCTTTCAAAAAATTATGTCAAAACCTTTCTTTCAAAACTTTCTTTCAAAGCCATCTTCAAATACTTTCATTCAAAAACTGGTTAAGCAAAAAATGACCCACCATTGATCTCCACACTTTCTCCATTAATAAATGAGGAACTATCACTCAATAGATAAAATACTAAGTCGGCCACTTCCTCCGGTTTACCTTCTCTTTTTAAAGGAGTTGCAGCTGCAACATTGGCCCTTATTTCTGGTTTAGTAAACGTGTTGTGAAAACTGGTATTAATCATGCCTGGCGAAACTGCATTGACCCGAATTCCTTTAGATCCTAATTCTTTTGCCAACCCACGAGTAAGGGTGAGTACTCCTCCTTTAGCAGCAGCATAAGCCATTGCACCACCACCGCCACCATCGCGAGCGGCTTGAGAAGTAAAATTTACGATGGAGCTACCACTTGGCATATAAGGCACTATTTCTCTACAAACCAAATAAACTGTTTTCAGGTTAACATCCATCACAGCATCCCAAAATTCTTCATCCAAATCGGCCAAGACTTTTCTTCCCAATATTCCACCAGCTACATTCACTAGATAATCTACCTTGCTTCCGAAAGCAGCTAAACAAGCGTCTCCCAGTTTTTTTACCTCTGCGGCTTTTGTCATGTCGCCCTGCACCGCAATTGCTTCTCCGCCAGAAGCTTTAATCAATGCTAATGTTTCTTCCGCATTTTTGGGATCACTTAAATAGTTGAAACAAACTTTTATTCCGGCATTAGCAAGTTTTAGAGAAACATGGCGACCGATATCGCGTGCACCACCTGTTACGATGGCAACTTTTGGCAAAATGGCATTCATAATAATGTATTGGAAAATGAAAAAATCAATGTTTTAGGTGATAATACAATGCACTAGATTGATTATCGAGCGTAATGTTAGACTTATAATAGGCGAAGTCACTTTTAAAGACCTTTAAAAATTGTAAATTATTTTGCCATAAAATTAGAGATTCGTCAATATATTTGGTTATTTGTTCCAAATTTTAGAAATTTTTCAGTTCGGCAACGTTGCCGGCAAGCGTGCCGGTATTCTCGTATTTATTTAAGCACTAGCTTTATGCTTTAACAATGATTGCAATGGAAAAGCCTGCCACTATTAAGGATATTGCGAAACGACTCAATATTTCTCTTTCCACAGTTTCTAGAGCCTTGAGAAATGCAGCAGATGTAAATTCAGACACTAAAAAAGCAGTGCTCGCTTTGTCTGAAGAACTCAACTACCAACCTAATAAACTTGCGTTGAGTTTGCGGCAAAAACAAACACATACAATAGGTGTTATTGTACCCAATCTAGATTATGTACTATCACTCATGGTAAGGGGTATAGACGAAGTAGCACTTGAAGCAGGATTTACCGTAATGGTTTGCCAAAGCAACGAATCATTTGGGAGAGAAATACTCAATACAAGGCGACTTTTAGAAAGTCTTGTTGATGGATTTATTATTTCCGTTTCCAGTGAAACAAAATCTTTTGAGCACTTTAAAAAAATACAAGAACGAAATATACCCATTGTAGTATTTGATCGTGTTACGCCACAACTCATAGCACCAAGTGTTAGAATTGACAATGAAGAAGGAGGATTCATTGCCACAGAACACTTGATAGAACAAGGTTACAAAAGAATTGCCGTTTTAGCTGGTCCAGAGAACTTAGGCGTAAGTAATAAAAGATTGGAAGGCTATTTGAATGCCCTTAAAAAATACAAAGTCAAGAAAGACCCAAGCCTAATTGTGCACTGCGATTTTAATCAAGACTATGCCTATTATGCAACACTTGAACTATTGGCAATGAAAAAAAGACCCGACGCAATTTTTACCATCAGTGATCGCATGGCCATTGGTGCCATGTTGGCCATTAAGAAAAAAGGGTTGCGAATGCCGCAAGATATTGGCTTGGTTGGATTTAATAATGAACCCGTAACCGGATTGGTTACTCCCAGTATTTCCAGTGTTGAAATGCCCTCCTTTGAATTGGGCAAACTAGCCGCTAAACTATTTATTGAGACCATGCATCATCCAGAAAACTTGAATAGCGTTGAAAAAGTGCTCAAACCAAAATTGATCATACGCGAATCATCACAAAAAAATATACAGTACAAATAACCATTAAACTATTTCACAACTAATCATTCATGAAAAAATACCAATTGCTACTATTTGTTATTTGCCATTTTATGTTAACGCCAGTTATGGCAAAGACCATCTTGGTCTCAACAGCCAGTGAATTAGTACAGGCCGATAAACAAGCAAAACCAGGAGATGTGATCATTTTAAAAAATGGCTATTGGGAAAATATTCGCATTCAATTGAATGCAATTGGTACTGAAAAACAACCTATTTATTATCAAGCTGAAACACCAGGTAAACTTATTATTACCGGTAATTCATCCCTTTCTATTGGTGGAGCATATTTAATTGTGGATGGATTTCTTTTTCAAAATGGACAAGCAGGCAATAATGCCATTATCAGCTTTCGATCATCCAAAGAAAAAGTGGCTAACCATTGCCAACTAACCAATTCTGTCATTGATGATTTTAATAATGAAAAAAGGATGTCTGAAAACTATTGGGTTGAATTATATGGCAAACACAATCGAGTTGACCATTGTAAGTTTCAAAACAAGAAAAACATGGGCGTTTTAATGGCGGTCATACTTGACGATGAACGCAGCAGAGAAAACTACCATTCAATAGACCACAATGTTTTTGGATTACGCATCCCATTAGCATCAAATTCAGGAGAAATCATACGCGTTGGTGTATCACAACATTGTGAGTTTAACTCATACACACAAATCACCGAAAACTATTTTGAACATTGTGATGGAGAAACAGAAATTATTTCCATTAAATCCGCTTCTAACCTTGTGAGTAAAAATTTATTTTTTGAATGCCAAGGTAGTATTGTTCTACGTCATGGAAATAACAATACTGTTTCAAACAATGTTTTTTTGGGGAATAACAAACTTGGCACAGGAGGAGTGCGCATTATCAATGAAGGTCAATGGGTTTTAAACAATTATTTTTATCAATGTAGGGGTGAAGGATTTAGAGCCCCACTTTGTGTCATGAATGGTGTTCCGAATTCACCTGCATTTCGATACCTACCAGTTGCAAATGCTCTTGTGGCAAATAATAGTTTCATTGATTGTGCACCAATGGGATTTTGTGAAGGTAGTGATACAGAGAGAAGTCAAGCCCCAGTGAATGTTTTAGTACTAAATAATTTAATTGTAAATAAAAATGACCCTGCTATTTATCATAATTACGATAATATAACAGGATTCCATTTTTCCGGCAATCTCGCAGCGGTAAATTCAAAACAATCGTTAATAAAAGGGTTTCAAAAAATAAAATTTCAGAAAAACAATAGTTCTTCATTTTCAATTGATCCATCCTATTATCCAATTGAAAAGCAAACGATAGATTCAATACAAAAAGCTAATCTCAACAGAACTAAATTAACCATCAATGAAAAGCCCGGCTTTTCAAATAGCGACTTATTAAATACTGTTAAATCCTTGTCGGTTGCAGGCACAGGCGTAAGTTGGTTTTCTCAAAAATCGAAAAACAAAAAATTAACCAAAATAAATTGCATAAATGCAGATGAATTTTATCTAGCATTGGAAAAAAATAAAGGAA
>JANOYH010000054.1:0-2021 GCA_031428775.1 Bacteroidota bacterium | reverse complement strand
CAGTTTTGAAGATGATAATTGTGAATTCAACTATTTAGCACATGATGACAGCGGAGCAACAGAGACTGAAAGTTAATGCAGGAAAGAAAGTGCCTTTAGAACAATGGGGGCCCTATTTATCGGAAAGGCAATGGGGTACGGTTAGAGAAGACTACAGTGGCAATAGTGATGCTTGGAATTATTTTCCTTTTAATCATGCACAAAGTAGGACTTATCTATGGGGCGAAGACGGGTTAGGTGGCATCTCCGATTTTTTTGGGAATCTTTGTTTTGCTATTTCACTTTGGAATGGGAAAGACGACATTTTAAAAGAACGACTCTTTGGTTTGGGTAATTACGAAGGTAATCATGGAGAAGACGTTAAAGAACTCTATTATTATCTCGACAATTTACCTTCCCATTATTATATGCAGATGCTCTATAAGTATCCGCAGGAAGCATTTCCTTATCAACAATTGATTGACTCCAATAAGCACAGAAGCAAGCTGGTCACCGAATTTGAAATATTGGACACAGGGGTTTTTGATAAGAACAAATATTTTGATATTTATATTACTTATGCAAAATACAGTAAACGTGATATTGGAATTAAAATTGAAATTGTAAACCGTGGCAAGGAGGCGGCACCCATTACTTTACTTCCCAATCTTTGGTTTTATAATCGTTGGCAATTAAATGAATTGAATGAAAAGCCAGTCATTGAAGAAATAAAAGAGGGCGTAGTTCGCGCAACGCATGAAAGATTGGGTAGTTATTATTTGTATTATCAAAAACCAAATGATCGCTTTTTCACAGAGAATGAAACCAATACGGAAAAACTATTCGGAACGCCTAATGAATCCATTTTTGTTAAAGATGCCTTTAATGATGCTATCGTTAATAAAAAAAGTATTGATGAATTAAGAAAGAAAAAAGATGGTACCAAATTTGCACCCGTGTATAAAATGACGGTACCTGGTGGTGGTTGTAAAACTGTTTATTTACGTTTGGCAGATGTGTTGATTGATAGTCCTTTTCCTAAAACGTACGACAGCATTTTTCAACAGCGCAAAAAAGAAGCTGACGATTTTTATGACGAAGTTTTGCCAGATCGTTTAAACGCCGATACAAGAAATATTCAGCGACAAGCTTTGGCTGGTCTTCTTTGGAGTAAACAGTATTATCACTACGATATTGAAAAATGGATCAACAATAGTGATGGCATTGCACCTTTAACGGAACATCGGAAAAAGGGACGTAACCACGACTGGCTTCACCTGAAAAATCAAGACATTATTCTCATGCCAGATAAGTGGGAATATCCATGGTATGCTGCTTGGGACTTGGCTTTTCACTGTGTCCCCATGGCCATGGTGGATCCTACTTTTGCTAAACATCAGCTATTATTGGTGATGCGGGAATGGTACATGAAACCAGACGGCCAATTGCCTGCATACGAATGGAATTTCAGTGATGTGAATCCACCCGTTCAAGCATGGTCGGCCATGCAAGTATATCATATTGAGAAAAAACAAACAGGCAAAGGTGATATTGTTTTCTTGAAAAAAATATTTCAGAAACTAATCATTAATTTTACTTGGTGGATTAATCGAAAAGACAGAAACGGCAACAATATATTTGAAGGTGGCTTTTTAGGACTAGACAATATTGGCGTTTTTAATAGGAGTATTCAATTACATAGTGAAGCTACATTAGAACAAGCAGATGGCACTAGTTGGATGGGCATGTATGCTTTGAATTTGATGGATATGGCAATTGAGATTTCCATGCATGACGAATCGTTTGAGGATACGGCTACTAAATTCTTTGAACACTTTGTTCTGATAGCAGAAGCACTTAATGAAAAGGGGATGTGGAATGATGAGGACAAATTTTATTATGACACCCTTGGATTACCGGGTAATTCTACGATTCAATTGAGGATACAATCTATAGTGGGACTAACTTCGCTATTTGCAGTATCCATCATTGATAAAAAAGTATTCCAAAAATTGCAAGATTTTACCAAGCGTATCAACTGG
>JANOYH010000053.1:0-8254 GCA_031428775.1 Bacteroidota bacterium | reverse complement strand
AAGCAATCTCCACCGCATTTAAGTTTTCGCGTTGAAGGTTTTCAAGTAAGGCGAGTTCTAATAACTGATGGTCATTGGCTTGTCTTATATAAACAGGTACGTCAAGTAGACCTGCTATTTTTGAAGCACGAAACCTTCTCTCACCGGCTATCAATTGATATTTTCCATTGGCCAGTTTTGAAACAGTCAGGGGTTGAATAATATCATGTAATTTGATAGAAGCCGCCAATTCATTCAAAGCAACTTCGTCGAAGTCTCTTCTAGGCTGTTTGGGATTGATCTGAATAACGGAAACGGACAACCTATTGGTAGCAGTTACTTCTTCTACTATATTATTTTTAAGCGTTCCTTCTGTAGTTTTAAGGTCGGCGTCAATATTTTGTAATAAAGACCTGATTCCTTTACCCATTAGGTCTTTGTTTAATTTTGGTGCGCTCATCTATCTTTCTGTTTTGTCACTATTCAATAATTCTTTCTTCATTACTCATTTTAGTGAGTCCGTTATTCTGCAGAATTTCTTTTGCTAGGTTTAAGTAATTTACGGCTCCTTTGCTTTCTGCATCGTATAAAATGACCGGTTTGCCCACACTTGGGGCTTCACTCAAACGGGTATTTCTATGAATGATGGTAGAGAAAACCATATCGTCAAAATGTCTTCTTACTTCGCTCACTACTTGATTGCATAAGCGCAATCGGCCGTCGTACATGGTCATTAAAATGCCCTCAATTTTTAAGTTGGGGTTCAATCTGTTTTGTACAATTTTAATGGTGTTCAAGAGTTTGCCTAATCCTTCTAGTGCAAAGAATTCGCACTGAACAGGAACGATTACACTATCTGATGCCACTAAAGAATTGACTGTAATCAATCCAAGCGATGGAGAACAATCAATCACTATAAACTCATATCTATCGCGAACTGCTTCCAAAATACCCTTCATGACGTTCTCGCGATTTGGATAGTTGATCATTTCAATTTCAGCTCCTACTAAATCAATATGAGAAGGCAACAAGTCTAAATTGGGCACATCACTTTTTAAGATAACGTCTGAGGCAAGCGCATTATTTACCATACAATCGTAAAGACTGTTGGTGATATTATGCAGGTCGAACCCCACACCAGTGGTGCTATTTGCTTGTGGATCTGCATCCACTAACAAGGTTTTAAATTCCAGCACAGCCAGACTGGCTGCAACATTAATGGCGGTGGTTGTTTTTCCCACCCCCCCTTTTTGATTGGCTACGCCAATGATTATCGCCATATATTCCTCCGTTTGTTTGCCGGACGCCAAAAATACACTTTAGACCACATCTTCCGAAACAATATTATCCATGTTCTGTTATAAATGGGTTAGAGTGGCCATATTTAATTAGATTAAGCGTCTGTAGTCCTTTAAGTATCATCATTTAATTATATTTTGTAAGGATTACAATATTGTCAATTCCTGAACGTCAACCAAATAAAATAGTCGGTTTATGAGAAATGCTAGCACCTGGTGGATTATTGCGGTGATTATGTTATTGCTTGATTTTTATGTGTTTCAGGCCCTTAGGACGGTCACACAGCAGTCGAGCGATAAAATGCGATTTGTCATACACCTGTCTTATTGGTTGGTATCAGGAGCCACCATTATTTTATTGATGTCCTTCCCCTATATTCAGGCATTGCAGGCTTCCAAATTTTTTAGGAATTACATTTTTGCAATATTGATTGGTTTATTTTTTGCAAAATTGCTAGGTTCTTTGTTTTTTGTTGTTGACGATTTTAGAAGAGGTGGACTCTGGATGATGAGTAAATTGTTTCCCAATACCGGGGCTCAATTTATGGGCGAAGGCAATGCCATACCCCGTTCTGTATTTATGAGTTGGCTTGGCTTGGGAATTGGAGGTACTCTTTTTGGTACCCTTCTTTATGGCTTTAGCAATAAGTATAATTATCAGGTGAAAAGGGTAAAACTGGCTTTTGATAACTTGCCCAATGGATTTAAGGGCATGAAGTTGGTACATATCAGTGATATCCATAGCGGTAGTTTTCAAAATAAAGCGGCGGTGAATCAGGGTGTAGACAAGATCTTGAAAGAAAACGCGGATCTGATTTTGTTTACGGGCGATTTAGTCAATGACCGCGCAACAGAAATGGGTGAATATATGGATGTGTTTGGTCGATTAAAAGCACCCTTAGGCGTATACAGCACCTTAGGAAATCACGATTATGGTGATTATGTGCAATGGCCAAGTAAAGTGGAGAAGGACAAGAATTTGAGCGATTTAAAACTGGTTCACCAGCAACTAGGTTGGCGTTTATTGATGAATGAACACGTATTATTGGAAAGAAATCAAGATAAGATAGCGTTGTTAGGTATTGAGAACTGGGGTGCAAAAGGCAGGTTCCCCAAATATGGTAAGATGAACGAAGCCCATCTAGGAACGGAACAGATTCCTTTTAAACTCTTGATGAGTCACGATCCCAGTCATTGGGACGCAGAAGTGAAGACCCAATACAAGGATATTGATTTAATGCTCTCTGGGCATACTCATGGGATGCAGTTTGGTTTGGATAACCCCTATTTTAAATGGAGTCCAGTTCAATGGATGTATCGTCAGTGGGCCGGATTATATGAAGACGGCAAGCAGAAATTATACGTGAATAGGGGGTATGGATTTATAGGATATCCGGGTAGGGTAGGTGTCATGCCAGAGATCACCGTCATTGAATTAGTATAATTTTTTGGGTTTCTTCGCAATTTCTGGCATGCTATTCGCATGATATAATAAAATCTACAAATTATGAAAAAAGTAATCATAGCTTCTTTTGCATTAATCTGCATAACAGTTAGCTCTTACGCCCAAGGCGGATTTAGACTAGGCATTAAAGGTGGTGCCAACATGAATAAAATTTCAGGTGTCTCTTTTGAAGATGGATACAATTTAGCCTACCACCTTGGTGGTTTTGCTGAAATTGATTTCACCAAGAAAATTGGGATACAACCGGAGGTATTATTTAATCAGTCCACTTCAACTACTGAGTCTGGCGTTAATCCAATTTATCAAAACCTTATTTCAGCAAACCAAAACATCACATTAAACTATCTTTCTATTCCCATTCTATTGCGTTGGAATGTAGGTGAATTGATTACTTTGAATGCAGGTCCACAATTTGGTATTCTATTAAATAAAGATGAACACCTTTTGCAAAATGGGCAACAAGCATTTACGGATGGTGATTTTTCTTTAGTAGCAGGACTTCAATTCAATTTAAAATCCCTACGCGTTTATGGTAGGTATAATATTGGTATGAAGAATATCAATGATTATGATCAAAAAGACAAATGGACCAATCAGCAAATACAAATTGGTGTTGGTTTGAAATTATAAGGGGAAACTTTTATTTGAAAAAGAGTGGATTGAAATTTATTTTCAATCCACTCTTTTTTTTATCTAATTAATGTGTCATTATCTTTTTGATAGAGGCAATTTCTTTCTTAAATAATTTCAATTCAGCCACTTGATCTTTAATAAAACAATTGTCTTCTAATTTACCAACCACCGCATTCATTTCAGCTGTAGTATCATAGACCATTTTGCGATAAGGATTGGTGAAGTCTTTTGCTTTAGAATCGTACATGCCCTTGGTCATCCATTCACTAGTACTAACTACCGCATTTAATAAGCTATTGAATTGTTGTACCGTCATTTTTTTCAAAGAAATACCCATCTGTTCTGCCAATGAAGCAAATGCATGCGCAGATTTTTGAGTGGAATACTTTAGACCCATAGTTTGGTAATAAGTATGTATCTCATCCCAAGAGCGAATTTTATTGGTGTTGATTTTTTTTCTTAAAGTAAGCAGATCACTTTCTGGCATTAATTGTCCACCTAAATTGATCCATTGATCTCTTTTTGGTTTACCTGGTAATTCAGTCAATAAGGATTCAAAGTCTTTAATTTTGTTTTGTTTGATGAATGACATGATTGATTTAGTTCCATATAACAAAATCAATTCTTCAAATACTCGATAAGCGCGTAATACTTTTTTGTAAACAACTTTTCTTTTACTGTTTTCAAAATCAGCGGCTAGGATTTCTAATTCATCTACTATTTTATTTCCAGTCTTGAGCAATTTTTTTCCAATAGTTTGTGCTTCTTTATCTGTAATTCGATTATTCTTTTGCTCATGCAGATGGTATGCTTTGCCAGTGGCTATTTCTAGTAAATGCAAGGCGTTGAATATTTCATTGATGGTATCTGGCGCAAGATAATCGTATTCAATATGTTGAATCTTTTCTGTTCTCTTATCCCTGTCAATATATTTCCACGCATTGCGTGCCAAGGCATACATATTATATAAGAACCAGTATCCAGGCATCACCACCAATTGGTCTTTGCTGAAGTCGTTACTAATTAATGAGAACGGTGTTTGGATATTCAGTTCAGCAGGATAATCGCCTTTTGACAAAATTGAAAAACTGGCAAATTTAGAATTGTGTTTAAGGCTTACACATAGTCCGGGCCAGAAGCCTCTTCCAAGAATCACTTCTCCATCTGCACCCCTACTATTATGGTTAGAACCGATGGTGGCGCCTGCGGCAATATTACTTTGTCCCATGACCAATGCCGCACACAAAAATGAATTATTGTGGTGTTGTTCGTGTGCTGGAAAAATGAGTGAATTCAATACCTCGCAACAAGAGATGGTGGCGTTTTGACCCAAGTATGAGTTAATCAACCTAGCCCCATATTTCAATTGAGAGTGATCGGCCATTACAAATCTTACTGCTTTAATGCCATAAAACAATCTACAGCCAAAACCAATAATACCATTCACTATTTCGCAACCTTCTCCAATTTGTGTGGTGCCTTCTGGGCCAGAATTGATGGTAATATTTTTGAGTTTGTTGGCGCCTTTAATATAGGCATCAGAACCAATCCAAACGTCTTTAATGATACGTGTATTTTTAATGACCGTTCTATCTCCTACTTTGCCGTAATAACCGCGATTGGGTTTGAATTCTTCGGCGGTAAACTGTTTGAATTTTTCTTGCAATACGGTATCGTCTTTGTACTTACTCCATAAGTATGCATCACCTGGTTGCATGCCCACAAACGGCAAGACTTTTCTGCCTGTATTTTCATTACAAAGCTCCACCCATATACGCACATCTTCAGCTTCGCCATCTTTTAAAATACCATTGCCGAATTTGCTATGGTTGGTAGTAACCATTTCATCCACATTGGTAATAATTACTTCCGACCCAATAATATAATGTGCTAAATAGTGAACGCTATCAATCACTACATTGTCGCCAAAATCACAACTGATAATTGTTGAATTATATAAGCCTACGGGCACTTTCAAATCGCTGAAGCCCAAACAGAGTGGTTCCAGTTTTCCTATTCTTACTAATCCGTAAAACTTACAATTTTTAACCAGTTCAGGGTTGAAAGCATCTGAGACTAAAAATTTATTCCAGTCGTCACTCGTATTCCTATTACGCACCAATACCTCAATTTCATAGGCATTCAGTTGGCGATAATTAATACCGTTCCTATTTTGAACATTTCTTAAATAATATTCGTCCTTGCCTTTTGGTAAGTAGGGCGCTTGGATAAATCCATAGCCCAAAGCATTTAACGAAGACTTATTAATTACATTTTGCGGCATTCGAATTTGCTTTTATTGGGGGGCAATAAGGAATGTTTTATTATTCCACTATAACAATATTATTATTCCACGGTAACACTTTTTGCAAGGTTGCGGGGTTTGTCAACGTCAAGTCCTTTAGCCAGTCCCACATAATAACTCAGCAATTGCAAAGGAATCACACTTAATAGTGGCGCAATTAATTCATCAGCATCTGGAACAAACATGGTATCGTCTGCCATGCCTGGAATGACGTCATCTCCATAAGTAGCCACTGCAATTACTTTTCCTTTTCTGGCTTTGATCTCTTGAACATTCGAAACAATTTTCTCGTAGTAAGAATCTTTGGTGGCAACAAAAACCACGGGCAAATGTTCATCTACTAAGGCAATAGGACCGTGTTTCATTTCTGCTGCGGGATACCCTTCAGCGTGTATATAAGAGATCTCTTTTAGTTTTAATGCACCTTCAAGTGCTATTGGAAAATTATAACCTCTACCAAGAAATAAGAAGTCAGCTGCGTCTTTGTATTTTTCAGCAATGCGTTCAATATTGGTGGTATCCCTTAAGATCTCTTTTACCTTTTCTGGAACGTCGTGCAGTTCTTTCATCAAATGCAAATAGCGCTCTTCAGAGATAGTGCCTTTGGCATAGCCTATTTTTAAAGCCATCATAGCTAAAACTGCTAACTGCCCTGTGAAAGCTTTGGTACTTGCTACACCAATTTCTGGTCCAGCGTGTGAATAAGCTCCTGCATCACTAATACGTGCAATGCTGCTACCAACTACATTCACCACACCAAAAATAAAGGCCCCTTGTTTCTTAGCACTTTCTAATGCAACCAATGTATCAGCCGTTTCACCACTTTGTGAAATGGCAATGATTACATCGCCAGGATGAATGACAGGGTTGCGGTATCTGAATTCTGAAGCGTATTCTACTTCAACTGGAATGCGACAAAGTTCTTCAATTTGATATTCAGCCAAAAGACCTGCATGCCAGCTGGTACCGCAGGCTACAATGACTATCCTGTTGGCATTTTTCAATGCTTCAATATGGTTCTCCACACCACCCATGACAATCATGCCATTTTCAACTTGTAAGCGTCCGCGCAAACAATCGAAAATGGTATCGGGTTGTTCGTGAATTTCTTTGAGCATGAAATGGTCGTATCCGCCTTTTTCGATGGCGGCCAATTCCATGTCCAGCTTGGTGATGAAAGGCGTTTGTTTTTCGTTGCCTAGATTTTTTAAGATTAATTCATCTGGACGAACAATGGCAATTTCATAGTCGTTCACGTACACCACTTCTTTGGTGTATTCTATAATGGGAGAGGCGTCACTAGCTAAAAAGTGTTCGCCTTTGCCAATACCTATTACAAGAGGACTCCCTTTTCTAGCCGCAATAATTGTTTCTGGGTCATCTTGTGAAATCAGCAAAATGCAATAAGCACCTACAATTCTTTTGAGTGCAATGCGTAATGCTTCTTCTAGGGTACTGTTGTTGTTTTTTTTGATGTCTTCAATAAAGTTCAACAACACTTCAGTATCGGTATCACTCTTAAAATGATAGCCTTTATTGAGTAATTCAGTTTTGATTTGAGTATAGTTCTCAATGATACCGTTATGGATCATGGCCAATTCACCGCTATTGGAGAGGTGGGGGTGTGCGTTACGGTCGCTAGGTTCACCATGCGTGGCCCAACGCGTATGACCAATGCCTATATGAGAATGAAGGTCTTTACCAATTACAAATTCTTCCAGTTCGGCTACTTTACCTTGTTTTTTAAACACATTTAAGCCATGCTCATTAATCAGTGCAACCCCCGAACTATCGTATCCCCGATATTCTAAACGCTTCAATCCTTTAATCACAACCGGGTATGCTTCTCTTTTACCAACGTAACCTACAATTCCACACATAATATTTATTAGTTATTTCAGCTTGCAAGATTAATTAATTTGATTCAATCATTACTTATTAAAATCTTTTAGAAAGCGTAGATTTAACTAAAATTAATCAAATGAATTTTTTGAGGGACTATGTCTTAGAAGATGAATGCGTTTTATTGCGGCCTTTACGCGCGGAGGATTGCGGAAATTTGCTGCAATTTGCCTTAGACGAACCAGAAATCTGGCACTATTCCTTAGTGGCAGTTGCAGGTGAAGAAAATTTAAAAAAATATATTGCTATAGCATTGGAGGGAAGGGAAAAGGAACATAGCTACCCATTTATTGTATATGATAAGCGAACTAAAACCTATGCTGGATGCACACGATTTTATGATATGCAACTTGCATTTCAGTCATTGCAATTGGGATATACTTGGTATGGTAAAAAATATCAGGGCACTGGATTAAATAAGCACTGTAAATATTTATTATTGCAATTTGCATTTGAAACAATGGGTATGGAGCGAGTAGAATTCAGGGCCGATAATAATAATCAAAAAAGTATTGCTGCCATGAAAAGTATTGGATGTACTGTGGAAGGTATTCTTAGGAGTCATATGCACAAGCATGAAGGTGGTAGGAGGGATAGTAGTGTGTTGAGTATGCTTAAAAAGGAATGGGAGGAAGGTGGGAAAGAAAAATTATTTTTAAAAATAATGTAAAA
>JANOYH010000052.1:0-9107 GCA_031428775.1 Bacteroidota bacterium | reverse complement strand
CCATTTTTTCTGATTGGATCAGTTGTGATTGGGTAGATTGTAAATTGCTAAGGGTTGTTTTTAAAACTTTATTGGCGTTTTGTTTTTGCCTGTTGTTTCGGTAGAGTATCATCCCAATAGCAAGGAAAACGCCCAATCCTGTTAGTAATGCATACGTCCTGATTTTATTTGCATTCTCCACTTTCTCCTTCTCCAATTCCTGTAACCGAATTTTTTCATCAAAGCCAATGTTCTGCAATTGCTTTATTTTTCCAAGAGTTAATACAGAGTCTTTGGCATCAGTGGCCAATTGTAGGTAAATAAATGCACTATCTGATTTTTTTTGGTTCTTGTATGTAGTTGCTAAAGTCTTATATACCAAAAATAGGTTACCTATCCTGCCTGCTTTTTTAGATACAGCTAACCCTAATTTAGCATAATAGAGTGCAGAATCATTTTTTGCTAGAATGTTGTAATAATCAGCTAAGGCTACATATATAAATCCTAAACCAGATGAATTATTTTGTTCTTTAGCAGATTGCAATGCAATTAAATAATTTTTCAATGCCATCTGAGGCAACTGTTTCTTTAAATAAATGTTACCTATGCTTTGATAGCTTGAGCTTTCATATTTTTTATAACTAACCTGATCTCCATAATCCAGAGATTTTTTATAATATAGCAAAGCTGAGTCAAATTGGTTCTTTCGTAAGTAGACTCCACCCAGGTTTCTCGAAGCCTGCGAAAGCAATGTTTTGTCATTGATCTTCGACGCAATTTCGAAAGCATCCTGAATTGATTTCCATTGTTTGTCATAACTCTCTGTATTTCCATATAACCCAGAAACATCACATTGAATAGTAGCCAACAGGCTTAAACGGGCAAATTCAGGCAGTTTGCTATCGGTAAATTTTGAGATATTCCAGATATTTTTTTCTGACTCCCTGCTTTCTGCAATTTGAAGTGAAGCATTGTATGAAATGAGTGACTTCACAAAATCTCCCTGACTATTCGAAGTGAGCGCCAGTAAATCAAATGCATCAGCTTCCCATAATTTTAATTTTAATTTTTTTGCCAACGGCAGATCTTTCTCAATGAAAAATAATGCACTGTCAGTGTTTATTTCCAAATAGTAAAGTGCAAGTTCCCTAAAGGCTGCCATTCTGAGCGTATCGTTCATTTCTTTTTTTAACTCAATCTGTAAACTGTCGGCTTGCTTTTTGGTAGGCTCAATGTAAAGCGGGTTAACCTGTGCCTTAGAATAAAATGGCAGCATTACAAAAAGGAATATTTTTAGTATTTTCATTTGACTATTTTAAACTATTGGTAATTGAATAACAAACTCCGTTCCTTCACCTTCTTTGGTTTCCACTTTCAACTCTCCCCCATGTGCTTTCACAATATCATAACTCAAACTCAACCCTAACCCCGTTCCTTGCCCTGTTGGTTTGGTGGTGAAGAAGGGTTGGAAGATTTTATCCAGTATTTTTTGTGGGATCCCGTTGCCGTTATCCTTCACCTTAACTTCAACCTTGTCTTTCCCCTTTATGGTGCTTAGTTCCACAGTTGGTTCATAACCAACAATGTTATGTTTAGCCTTCTCATTCACCACATAAAATGCATTCATAATCAAATTCAAAATCACCCTTCCAATATCCTGCGGAATGATATTAATCTTACCAATACTTTCATCAAAATCTGTTTTCATGGTAGCGGTGAATGACTCCTCTTTTGCCTGAAAACCATGAAAGGCCAGTCTGAGATATTCCTCTGCCAGGGCATTGATGTCTGTGGGTTCTTTCTGTCCGCTGCCACTACGACTGTGTTGCAACATACCCTTTACAATAGCATCTGCACGTTTGCCGTGGTGATTTATTTTTTGTTCGTTTGCAATTACATCATCGGCAATTTGTTTTACATCTTCCAAATTCCCTTTCGCTAACTCATCTTTCATTTCAACTAACAATTCTTGGTTGACATCAGAAAAGTTATTTACAAAATTTAAAGGGTTTTGTATCTCATGTGCAATGCCTGCAGTGAGTTCACCAAGGCTGGCCATTTTTTCGGATTGGATCAATTGCGACTGAGTGGATTTAAGTTCGGAAAGCGTTTTTTCAACGACCACTTTTTGCGCACTGATCTCTTCTTTTTGAAGACGCAACAATGCATTCGCATGTTGTTTCTGTTTGTTATTGCGGTAGAGAAAAGACGCAATCAAAAGGAACACCACTAACCCAGCCAGCAATGCATACTGCTTTACACGATTTTGATAGGCGGCCTGTGCATTAGCTAATTCGTATTGCCGTTCCTCTTCATCAAATGCTGCAAGGTTTTGCATGGCATTTAAATTTCCAAAACTGTTCTTTTTTTGTATTGCCACCAGGGCCATTTTCTGATATTGAAACGCAAGTGCCAAGTTGCTTTTTTCATACATTGTAGACAAGAAAAGACTAACATCTGCAATTGAATTGCTTACGCTGCTTTCTTGTGCGTCGGCAAGAGCCTTTTGTGCATAATAGATACAAGAATCTCGCTGCCCTGTCTTTTTATATATCTCCGCAATTTCAAGATTTGATTTAAATGTAAAAATATATTGACCGCTTGAATAGCCAGCCAACAGGCTTTGTCGAAAATAATTGAGCGCAAGCTGCACATTTCCTTTTTTTAATTGGAGCCTGGCAAGTGTTATAAAATTGGAACAACTCATAAATTCCGAGCCATAGCGCTTGATATTATTATCTGCCATCAGGCAATAATACAAGGCAGAGTCTGGTTTATTCATTGCATAATATGTCCTTCCAAGATGTACTTCTGCCGTTACCGCCATGTAATAATTATGCAATGAGTCGAAGAGTTGCTTTGACTGTTTAAAATAAAACAATGCTCGGGGGAAATCTTTTGTTTCTCTGTATATTACTCCAAGCCTGATAAACACTTCACCTTTGCCGATCGTAAAATTGTATTTCTCCGAAATCCTTAAGGCCTTCAACTCCAGTTCCAGGGCCCGGGAGTGATTACTAGCTAGAGAAAGTGCAAATCCCATTATAAAAAGGGATTTAAATTCTCCTTTATGAAATTTAATTTTCCGTGACAGTGTTAATGCTTTCTGGGCATAGAATAAGGTAGAGTCCGCATTAGCGTACTTATATTGATTAACCAGTTCTACCATTGTCAGGGCATTACTCGTATCAATATTGCTTATTGATAGCGCAAGCTTCAGGCTGTCAATGGAGGTTTGCTTATAATCCTGCGCATAGCCCTGGCAAGCGAATGAACATAAAAGAAATAGACCAGTCAATTTTTTCATTATCCTATTGATTTAAAGGGCAATTGAATCATAAACAAAGATCCATCTCCCTCACCCGTTTCCACTTTCAATTCTCCCCCTTGTGCCTTCACAATATCATAGCTCAAACTCAACCCCAACCCTGTTCCCTGCCCTGTTGGTTTGGTGGTGAAGAAGGGTTGGAATATTTTATCAATGATTTTTTGGGGGATGCCATTGCCATTGTCTGATACACTTATTACAACTTGTTCCTTTCCACTAACCAGAAGCTTTTTTGTAGTAACTGATACTGTTGGTTTATAGCCATCCTGCTGCTGCTTTTTCTTTTCATCTACGGCATAAAATGCATTGCTGATTAAATTCAATACAACCCTACCAATATCTTGTGGGATGATATTGATATTTCCAATACTTTCATCATAGTTCGTTACCAAAGTTGCATTAAAGGATTTGTCTTTGGCTCTTAGTCCATGATAAGCAAGGCGAAGGTATTCATCGATTAGGGAATTGATATCTGTTGATTCTTTTGTGCCAGTACTTGATTGGCTATGTTGGAGCATTCCTTTTACAATAGCATCAGCACGTTTGCCGTGATGGTTGATTTTTTGTTCGTTTTCTTTTATGTCTTTTGCAATGGCTTTTACTTCAACTATATTTCCTTTATCCGCTTCTTCAGTCAATTCATCAATTAATTCTGTATTCACTTCCGAAAAGTTATTGACAAAGTTTAATGGGTTCTGAATCTCATGTGCAATTCCTGCAGTAAGCTCTCCAAGGCTGGCCATTTTTTCGGATTGGATGAGTTGCGATTGAGTGGATTTTAGATTTTTCAACGTTGCTTCTAAGACTTTATTGGCTTTTTGCTTTTGCCTGTTATTGAAGTAAAGAATAGAAGCAACAATCAAAAATATACCAAGGCCACCCAGTAAAATGAATTGCTTCTGCCTGTTTTGACTTTCAATACGTTCTGCTTCTGCAGCTTTCTGACGTTCCTGTTCATCTAAAATAATCCGCTGCAATTCCTGGAATCTTTTTATTCCAATCAGATTATCCTTTTCTTGATTGGCTATGGATAAATATTTATAAGCACTGTCGTTCTGGTTCCTTTTTTTATATAATCCGCTTATTAGAATAGAAGCATCGTAAACGCCTTTTCTGAACATAACGGCTTTACCGGTTTGCAGTGCATTATATGCATACTTCAAACTAGAATCAGGCATGTTCAGATCATCATACAATTTTGCCAGTAATAAGGTATTCGCAGTGAGGTTCCGTAAATCATTATCGATATTAGCATCAATGATTCCCTGTTTATAATAATGCATTGCCTTTTCTTTTTCTCCTTTCAATTTATAGGCATTGCCCATTCTAAACATCATTTCCGGCCAGGTTACAAAATTTCTATCATTATATCTTAATTCACTTGCCTTATACACTAGTTGCTGATAATATAAAGCAGAGTCTGGCAGGTTCATTAATTCATAGATATTGCCAATATTCGAAATTTCGTTGTAAATCATTGCAGAGTCGCTCAACACTTCAAACAGCTCTTTGGACCTGAAATAATATTCATTCGCCTTCTTATAATCTGCCAATTCCATATACGTATTTCCGATGCGGTTAAAAGCTATGGCTATCGTACCGGTATCTTTTATTTTTTGAGCAATATTCAGTGCTTCAAATTGAAACTGAAGTGACTCTGGCAATCTGCCACTTTCCAAAACTGTAGCACCTTTTAATGATAACATACTTGCACGCTCATGAGGCAAATGCAATTTAACTGCATAATCCAGAGCCATGTCTGTATAATAAAGCGAAGAATCTACATTAGAAAACCGATAGCCTGATGCTAATTTATTTGCAAGAATTAATTTTGATGAATCATTGGATTCCGCATACAATTGCTTTTTAAATTTGGATATATCCTCATTCGATTTTTGTGCAAACGAGGAAAAAGATAAAAATCCAAATAGACTAATTGTCAATAATATATTTCTCATGCTTTTTTTTATAATGGTATAACAATCTTAAATGATGTGCCCACTCCTTCTTTCGTTTCCACTTTCAATTCTCCCCCATGTGCTTTCACAATATCATAACTTAAACTCAACCCCAACCCTGTTCCCTGCCCTGTTGGTTTGGTGGTGAAGAAAGGTTGAAATATTTTATCGATGATTTTTTGGGGGATGCCATTGCCATTGTCGGCTACACTTATTGCAACTTGCTCCTTTCCTGCAACCACCAGTTTTTTTGTAGTAACTGTTACTGTTGGTTCATACCCTTCCTGCTGCTGCTTTTTCTTTTCATCCACAGCATAAAATGCATTGCTGATCAAATTTAACACTACCCTACCAATCTCCTGCGGGACGATATTGATATTTCCAATGCTTGTATCAAAGTCAGTAACCATGGTGACATTAAAGGATTTGTCTTTGGCTCTTAATCCATGATATGCGAGGCGAAGGTATTCATCGGTTAATGCATTGATATTAGCGGGCTCTTTTGTACCGCTGCTTGATTGGCTATGTTGGAGCATTCCTTTTACAATAGCATCAGCGCGTTTGCCGTGGTGATTGATTTTCTCTTCGTTGCTTTTGATGTCTTTTGCAATGGCTTTTACTTCTTCATTATTTCCTTTTTCCGACTCTTCTAATAATTCATCAATCAATTCTGTATTTACTTCACTAAAATTATTTACGAAATTCAACGGGTTTTGAATTTCGTGTGCTATGCCTGCGGTAAGTTCTCCCAGCGAAGCCATTTTTTCAGCTTGAATTAATTGAGCCTGCGTTCCTCTCAGGTGTGATAGTGTTTTTTTATTGATCTGAGATTGACGATACACAAAATAAAGGGCAATTGATATCAACAGAATTCCAGATAGGCTGGCCCATAGCAAGGCTTTGTTTTTATTGAGTACCGCTGATTGAATTGCTTTTTCTTCTTTCAGTACATTGAGGCTATCGGTTTGCCTTGTTTCTTTCATTTCCGTTTCATAGTTAGCAATTTTTAAAGGAGCAAGGCTAGAATCAATAGCGTTGTTTAATGAATCCAGTCGTTTGGAAATGATAAAATATTTGTTATAAGCGCCCATTATTTCATAAAGACTCTTCAATTCGGATAGATACTTTTTTTGAAGTTCAATGATTTTTGCATCACTGAACTTTTTCAATGCAAGATTCAGATATTTTTCAGCTTCAGGGTATTGTTTCAGCTTAAGGGCGCAGAGGTATTTGGCAAAATCAATCTCAAAGTCACCACCAGGGCCATGACTTGAAATTTTAAGTGAATCAGCAATCCTTTCCGCTTCTTGAATATTTATTTGTGCCGATGTAATATTATTAAGATTTGCTTCACAAATAGCCATCCATATTTTGGTAAAAACAATTCGCCTATCAGCATAAAACCAACTTTTCCTATTTGCGCTATCGTTTTTCATTAAATACCTACAATACAACAATGCCTGATGATAATCTTTAAGCTGCAATGCCACTACTGCAGCATGATATTCCGGAGCCAATAACGACATTGGAATCTTCGAAATTTTAGCACAATGAATAGCTGAATCAATAAAGAAATAGGCTTTTGCGGGATTGCCCCATTTGGCATATTCTACCCCAATTCCAGCCAGTCCATTAATAAATGAAATCGTATTATAATCTTTATAAATATCTGCAGCTTTTTGAAAATAGGAGATTGACCTATTATGCGCTCCTTTTGTTAAATAATAACTTCCTAACCCGGTTAAGGCTGCAGCCAGATTCGGTTTTTGGTTACTGATGGTATATTGCTGTACTTTTTTTTCATAAAAAGCTAGAATGGTTTCCCGCTCGTTAAACTCATTAAAATAACTTCCAACTGAAGATACAAGTAGGGGGATAGGTTGCCGAATTTTATCAAATTCGGATATCAAGTTCATAGTTAAGGTTAAATTAAGTCTACGATCCGGTTCTTTAGAAATGCGATAATTTCTTAATTCTAACCAAAGCTCATATGTGCGAAGATCCTTCTTACCCATTTCTTTTCCCAATACCAAAAATTCTGGATAATATTTTTCCCAGTATGTTTTATTTAATTCAATTGAAGAGCCAAAACCAAATACTAGATTATCGTCTACCATTGCTTGTAAAATTTCTAGACGTTCCTTTTTACCAGTTGCATGTTTTAAACTGGAATCTAAGGCTGCTAAATTGGACTGGTATATTTTAAACTGTGCATTGGTAGAGCATGGAATGATGAACAAACCAAACTGCAAGAATAAAACCATGTAGAAATATTTTCTCATACTATACTTTACTTTTTATCAACCAACTTTTTAATACCGTTTTCTTTTTCACAATATCATAGCTAAAACTTTATCATTTTAATTTTTTGTTTTGCTTTGAAAGCGGCAGAAAATTATGACTAGAAACTACTTTTTTCCCTGTTTTTTGTTCCAATGCAAGCCTTGCATCTTTTGAAATTTTTCCACCTTTCTTTCCTGCAATTGCATTTTGCTTTATTCCCCTTGCTTCATCCGTTTCAGCTATTTGCCTGGTTGATAATTCAGTAAGTGCGGTAAAAATTAGCTCAGCCTCGCTCATATGGTCTCGAAGATTTTGCGTTTTTAGGCCTTTCAAATTCTTATGTTCTTTTACGGAAAGCCCTGCCCATTAGGTATGAATGATATTTGTTAAGAATGCAAACTCATCTTTTTTTTCTACACCACTCTCTTTCCAATAATCAGTTAATTTATTCCGAGTTTCCTGGCCAGTCATTCTTTGTTGTATCCACTTTTCACTTCTTCCTACTTTCTGCCAGTTCTCTCTTGCCCTGTCTAGACTTTGTTCTGGATCAGTTATTTCCTGTATTCGTTCATAACCCACTTTGGCCAACCATTGTTTAAATGGTTCCGCTTTGGGTGATGGAACAGATTGAATTAGGCGAAGCAGTTGTTCTGTATCAGACATGCGCATTTTACCATCTGCAGCCATCATTTTCAAAGCGTGACAGTTCGTCACGGTTTCATTTCCTTCCTTTTTTAATCGCTCCTTTAGCTTTCTCCAATAAGCCAAAGGGTCAACACTTTCAGTAAGAATTGATATTACATCTGAAATGGAGAAGTACCATTTCTCTTCTTTTTCGTCCCAATGGGTTCTTACCTTTTTCTCCTCAAAGAGTCTTATTGATTTTTTCATTATCATTTATTAATATGGTATTTGAATAATAAACAAGCAACCCAACCCTTCCTTCGTTTCAACATTTAATTCACCCCCATGCGCCCTCACAATATCATAGCTCAAACTCAATCCTAGCCCCGTTCCCTGCCCTGTAGGTTTGGTAGTGAAGAAGGGTTCGAAGATATTATCCCCTTTGTTCATAATGTAAATTTTGCATTATTCTTCATTCTTTTCTTCACTTTGCAAGATGTTGTTTACAAGGTTTATCAAATCTTTTTTATCTGGCAGATACAATTGATACTGAGTAACAAATAATTGGCTGTTCATACCATAGGTGGCATATTCTACAAGTAGTTCATCTTTATCTTTTGAAAGAATAATGCCAATGGGTGGGTTATCGCTTTCTGTATTTTCTTCATTGGCAAAATATCCAAGGTACATGTTCATTTGACCAATATCATCATGCTGTACTTCATTTATCTTCAAATCAATTAATACAAAACATCGGAGAATACGGTGGTAAAACACTAGGTCAATCCGGTAGTGTCTGTTATTAATGGTCATTCTATATTGTCTGCCCACATAGGTAAAGCCTTTACCCAGCTCTAGTAAAAACTCTTGAAGATTAATACACAAATGATTTTCCAATTCCTGTTCGGATAGAAGTTGCTCTTCCGGTATTTTTA
>JANOYH010000051.1:0-3304 GCA_031428775.1 Bacteroidota bacterium | reverse complement strand
GGGCAAATATTACATGTAGACGGCGGCATGTCATCTATCAAAAGTTAAAAATATAACTGACTACTTTTAAAAATGAACAAGACCTTTTTATCAGCCAGATGGGAAAACATAATCATGGCAAATTATGCCATAAACCCAGACTTGCTATTACCCTATTTACCAAAAGGTGTTGAACTTGATAGTTTTCAAGAAAAAACATATGTGAGCCTAGTAGGGTTTATGTTTAAACAAACAAGTCTGTTTAAAATTCCAATTCCCTTATTAGGCACTTTTGAAGAAATCAACCTGCGTTTTTATGTTAAGCGAGTTGAAGGAAATATTATCAAGCGTGGTGTTGTTTTTATCAATGAAACTGTTCCTTACAAAATAGTAGCTTGGCTTGCCAACAAATTGTATAAAGAACACTATATGGCCATTCCTACAAAAAATGAAATATCAACTGATACTTCTTGCAAAAAAATAAAGTATGATTGGAAAATAAATAATGCATGGAGTCATCTGGCAGTTACAACTAAAAAGGACAGTGAGCAAATGTTACCGAGTAGTATTGAATCGTTCATATTTGAACACTACTATGGATATACAAAAATTGATCAGCTGCAAACGCAAGAATATCGCGTAAACCATCCCAGTTGGAAAGTTAATCAAGTAGTTGAACACTCCATTCAATGCGATTTCCATTCCATGTATGGCAGTGATTTCGCTTTCTTAAATGAACAAAAACCTGACTCCGTGATTGTGGCGGAGGGTTCGCCAGTTACTGTAAATTGGAAGCGTACAACGTTTTAACTATTTTAACGATGGAACAAATAGATATTGACAGGATTATTGAAATGGCATGGGAAGATAGAACGCCATTTGAAGCCATTAAAATTCAATTTGATTTTTCTGAAGCACAAGTGATCTCATTAATGAGAAAAGAATTAAAACGAACTAGTTTTAATTTATGGAGAAAGCGTGTCAATAGTGGGATTAGTCAAAAGCATGCGCAAAAAAGAAATCCAGCAATAGGGAGGTTTAAATGCAGCTTACAAAAAACTATTTCTATGAATAAAATCAGCAAGCGTTAATGAAAATGGTCAAGAAACAAAACCTGCCGTCCAAAATTTGCATTGTTTGCAAACGGCCATTTAACTGGCGAAAAAAATGGGGGAAGGTTTGGAATGAAGTAATGTTTTGCAGTGATAAATGTAGGATGAACAAGCGCACATAATTGTTGAAATATATTTTGTTCCAAAAAATCACAACAAGGCTTTTATACATTTCTCCAGACTTCCCTCCCATCCTTTCAATTCAATCCCATAGTCTTTTACCAACCCTGAAGTATCCATCACGGAATAGCCAGGACGCTTTGCTGGCGTGGGATAAGCTGATGATGGTATCGGTAGTACACTGCAATTTTTGCCACCAATTGTAGCAATGGCTGTGGCAAAATCAAACCAGGAAATTACTCCAGTATTGCTGTAATGATAAATGCCATAGTGGGCATTCCCCTCTTCTATAGATAAGATGATTTTAAGAATAGTCTCGGCTAAATCAGCAGCATAAGTGGGAGAGCCTATTTGATCGGCCACCACTTTTAATGCTGGTCTATCGCTCATTAAACGCAACATGGTTTTTACAAAATTATTTCCATGTGTACTATATACCCAGGATGTTCTGATAATAATACTATGCGCGCAATTATTGATGGCCAACTGCTCTCCCATCCATTTGCTATAACCATAATAATTTACCGGATGCGTAGGCGTATCTATAGTATAGGGCGAAGTGCCATTACCATCAAAAACATAATCAGTTGATATAGTAATTAACTTCGCGTCAATGATGGCGCATTGTTGTGCGATCAATCCTACTGATTCCGCATTAGTGATATATGCCAACTCTTGCTCAGTCTCTGCTTTGTCCACCAATGTATAAGCCGCACAATTGATAAAATAGTCCGGTTTGTATTTACTGAAAAATGGAGCAATGGTTGCTGGTTTACTCAAATCCAATTCATCCCTACCAGTAAATAAAAACTCAAATGCATTTTCATATAGGGCAACAATTTGAGCAATTTCCCACCCTAATTGTCCATTCTTTCCGGTTACTACTATTAATGGCTTTGACATAAACTTAATTTTATTTCACAAAAAAAGGGCACAAAAACGGTTGTCCGGATTGCCCCTTTTTCATAATTTATATGCTGACTTTTTTAATGACTAACAAACTCCTTTGGCAACTTAGACCATTCTTCTTTTGGAAGTGATTTAAAATAATCATAGGTCTTTTTCAATCCTTCTGCGCGATCAATTTTTGGTTCCCAGCCCAATAATTCTTTGGCTTTGGTGATATCTGGTTTGCGTTGCTTAGGATCATCCACCGGCAAATCTTTATAAATAATTTTTACGGAAGATCCTGTCAATTTCAACACTTCTTCTGCAAATTCCTTCAACGTTATTTCATTGGGATTACCAATATTTACAGGCATGGTATAATCACTCATCAGTAATCGATAAATTCCTTCAACCAAATCATCCACATAACAAAAAGACCTGGTTTGACTTCCATCACCAAAAACCGTTAGGTCTTCGCCACGCAAAGCTTGTCCGATGAAAGCAGGCAAAGCTCTTCCATCATTGAGTCGCATTCTTGGACCATAGGTATTAAAAATGCGAATGATTCGAGTTTCTACACCATGAAAAGTATAGTATGCGCGCGTGATAGATTCCATGAAACGCTTCGCTTCGTCATACACCCCGCGCGGACCAACCGGATTTACATTACCCCAATACTCTTCGGTTTGAGGATGTACTGCAGGATCACCATATACTTCACTTGTTGAAGCAACAAGCATACGAGCCCCTTTTGCTTTTGCCAATCCCAAACAATTGTGTGTACCTAGTGCACCCACTTTCAAAGTTTGAATAGGAATTTTAAGATAATCAATAGGGCTAGCAGGCGATGCAAAGTGAAGGATATAATCCAATTTGCCTGGCACGTGCATGTATTTTGAAACATCATGGTGATAAAATTCAAAATCCTCCAGTTTAAAGAGGTGTTCAATATTTCTGATATCACCTGTAATGAGGTTATCCATTCCAATTACGTGATAGCCTTCTTTTATAAAACGATCGCATAAGTGCGAACCAAGAAAACCGGCGGCACCTGTAATTAAGATTCTTTTCTGTGACATGGTTATTGATTTAAGGTCGGCCGATACTTTCATAATGATATCCTTGGTCTTGCATCTGCTTTTTCTCAAACAGGTTTCTACCATCAAATACCACTTTGTTTCTCAACTTAGATTCAATGATTTCAA
>JANOYH010000050.1:0-35555 GCA_031428775.1 Bacteroidota bacterium | reverse complement strand
TGAAAAGCCATTATTATACATTTCATCCCATTTATAATGATAAGGCTTTAAAACGCCGGTGATATCTTTTTTCTTTTCGGAATTGAAATAGTTGTCTAATAAAACAGTCTTCCCTTTTCCTTCACTCAAATGTGTATGCATTCCCATTTCACTCGCCATTTGAAGAAAAGCACCAACACCTTTCTTGTCATTCACAATCACTTTCTCACTCATATAATAAGCATAGCTTCCATCTCTATAGGGATTACCACCTAAGCCACTAACAGTTACTGTTCCATGTAAATTTGTTTGGCCATTTGCATCTGTAATCAAAAATGTTTTTAAAATTCCTTCATAGCCTTTTTTAACAAGTGGCAAATAGGTATTAGGCAAATAGCCTAAACGAATCCCTTTTGCAATGGCATACACAAACATGCAACTGGCAGATGCTTCTAAATAGTTCCCTTTTTCTTTGGGTAGGTTCAAAATGTCATACCATAAACCCGAAGTAGGATCTTGCACTTTTTGAATAGCAGCAGCAAAACGTACTAAGATTTGTTTTAAAGAATCTTTGCTTTTGTTGTTATCAGGGAAACGCTCCATTACATCAACCAATGCATTCCCGTACCAACCCATTGCTCTAGCCCAAAAATGAGGCGACAAGCCCGTTTTAGGATCTGCCCATTTCTGAACTTTGCTTTCGTCCCATCCATGATATATCAACCCCGTTTTGGTATCACGTGCTTTTCGTTCCATGATAATGAATTGGCTTGCTATGTCATTATAGGCTTCTTCAGGTTCATCAAAAACTTGTGCAAATTCAGTGTGAAATGGCTCTGCCATATACAATCCATCTAGCCACATTTGAGAAGGATAGATTTTTTTATGCCAATAACCTCCCACATTTGTACGAGGTTGTGACTTCAATTGTTCTCTAAGAGTAAGGGCAGCTTTATAATATTTTTCTTTGGAAGTTACTTTATACAAAGTCAATAAAATTCTTCCATTTAATACATTGTCAAGATTATAATCCTGTATTTTGTACGTGCGAATATTTCCATTGTCGTCTACAAAAAAATCGACCGATTTTTGCATGTAGTTGAAATATTTTACATTGCCTGTTTGCATCCATAGTCCTTCTACTCCTTTTAATAACACACCCATGTCATAAGACCATTTGGTTGAAGGCTTAGCGGATTCAACATATGCAGTATCCGCCCAAATACGCATAACGGTTTCAGTCATTCGTTCGGCTGGCGATTGCGCTTTAGAAACACTAATGGCCATAAAAATCACAGCGAGTAATATGCTTATTTTTTTCATGTATTATTTTATTTCAATGGTTTTTGAATCTGCACCAAAACCTATGTCAGACTTTGCTTTTTGTTTTTTGATTAATTCTATAGAAATATTTTTAGCCCTAGGTCCATGTGCTTGAAAAAATAAATCAGTGTTGCTACTAAAATCAAAATTTTGGATCTGCACATCATTGCTATTTAAGACATATACCAAAGCGTTTTTGTTCTTTGCCGAAACTGATACGTTTTTTAAATGAATCCCAGAGGCTTCTTGAATGTCAATGCCTTCATCTGCCTGCATTACAAGGTTCTCCATCCAAACATCTTTTACGTGCATTTCAGGAATACCCCTGATGAAAATTGCTTTCTCTGCGCCATTGCAAGTAATATTGGTAAAATAGAAATGTTGAAACTGAGGTGTGGCTTCAGTAACTGGCAATGTTTCCACAGCAGGAGGCTCCCGTTTTTCTCCTGATAAAACCACTGGGTCTTTTGCCATATAATACATGTCAAACAAAATGGCTTCAGCTGCTATGTCTTTCATATGGATATTATTGGCGTAGATGTTTTCAACTATTCCACCTCTACCTCTTGTTGTTTTGAATCTTAGTCCTATATCCGTTCCTATAAAATTGCAATTGTTTACATAAAGGTTTCTAGCACCACCACTCATTTCACTTCCAATCACGAAACCACCGTGAGCATGATATACCACACAATTATTTACAATCATGTCTTCAGTAGGCATCCCTCTTTTTCTACCGTCTTCGTCTCTACCAGATTTGATGGTTATGCCATCATCACCAGTATCAAAGTCGCAGTCTTCCATCAGAATATTCTTACAACTTTCCAAATCTAGGGCGTCTGTATTGGTCCCATACCAAGGGTTTTTTACTTTCAATCCTTTGATGGTAATATGTTCACTCATGAGTATATGCGTGGTCCATGCTGGTGAATTAATAAAACTCACTCCTTCAATCAAAATATTTTTTGAATTCGCAATACGGATCATATTAGGTCGCAAAAAGTCTTTAATTCCTTCAAAATCCTTGACCTGTTTCCCATCAATGAGTTTGCCAATATTTTTTTCTGTAGAAGCCTTCACTGCAGCTGCAGATGGATACCATGTTTTTTTATCTTCTGTAAGTGCTCCGCCATACTGTTCCAAGTGTTTTTTCCAACCAGATTCATTCATTTTATCTTTTTTCAAGGGCCTCCAATAAAAGCCATTCCCATCAAAAATGCCTTTTCCCGTTATAGCAATATTACTAAGGTTTTCGGCCGTGATTGGACTTTGGCACCTCGCTGCGTCAACGCCTTCAAAGGATGACTTTACCAGTGGATATTGATTGATATCGCCTGTAAAGAGTACTAGTGCGTTTTTTTCTACATATAGGTTGATATTGTTTTTCATAACAATCGGGCCTGTCAACCATAAACCAGCTGGGATACAGACGGTTCCCCCACCATTGGCTGCAGTTGCTTCAATGGCTTTATTAATAGCAATAGTATTGAGCGTTTTGCCGTCTGCTTTAGCACCATATGTTAAAATATTTACCGTATCTCTTTTAAAATGAGGAGTATAAATTTTAGGCAATTCAAATGCATATTTACCTTTAAAATCTGAAGGCTTTATAAACTGTTCAAAGGTTAAGTGTTGCGCCACAATGTCTTTGCAAACCAGCGAGGCCATGGTTGATGCGCCATATTCGCTAAAGTGTGTATCGTCTACTTCTTTACCTTTATAATTTTTAAAATGATTGGCAGCTATGTGTAAGTATAAGCGTTTACTATTTTGAACACCTTCTTGTACTACTAATTTTTCACTTGAAGCATGCATGTCTATTAGCGGTACTTTCAATAAAGAAGCTACTTCTTTAACCACGGAAGGATAGTCGCCATGCTGATCAACAAATTTTCCTTTATCATCAAATTTTCTGCGCATCACTGGAGTAATCAGTATTGGGTTAGCCCCTTTGCTTCTTGCATCGTTTACAAATTTGATCAAATTTGTTTTGTAGAGGGTATGAGCTGGTGCTGATCTATTACTATCCGCCACTTTCTGGTCATTATGACCAAATTGAATCATGACATAATCGCCTTTTTTCAATCTAGACAAAACGGTATCCCATCTTCCTTCTTTCAGAAAACTTTTGGTGCTTCTTCCATTCATGGCATGGTTTTGAACTTCCATTCCCGGTACTAAGTATAACGGCAATAATTGACCCCATCCCCTTTCTGGATTTTCATCCAATGGTTTATCCGCCATGGTAGAATCTCCAATCATGAAAAGACGTATTTTTTCATCTCCTTGTTTGAAAGCAACCACAAATATCAACATTAAGTAAACGAAAGCCTTTTTCAAATGATGCATGTTATATTCAATTTAATGGGAATAATTAATTCAAAAATAGGTTATTGATAGCCTGCGTTTTGAGGAAAGATTGTCTTTCGAGTTACAAACCATTTTTGCGTGGAGATAGGGGTCATTTGAACTATTGAACACCCAGTAAAACTGATTTCAGTTTAAGGCAAATTGTTTGGCAAGCAATTTTTCAATCGAATCTTCCATCCAATGTTACTTTATTATTTACGACACTGTTTTTTTTGATACAACTATATCTACGCAATCGTTCCCGGCATCGATGTCGCAATACCTTGATTTTAAAGGATTTCGTGATTTTTTCGTTACAGATAATTCTGGTCATCATTTGCCGTTATGTTATACGGTGCTTAAATAAAAAATATTTGGTGTATTTTGCCATAATCTGACAGCCTTACCATTTTCTTAAGCAATCTAAAGATGAAATTTGAAGCCATAACTATTAAAGACATCGCTAAAGCATTGGGCCTTTCCACTTCTACCGTTTCGAGGGCCTTGAGGGATAGTTATGAGATTAGTCCAGCTACAAAAAAACAAGTATTAGAATATGCCGAACAGAATCATTATCGTCCTAATCCCATAGCGCTAAGTCTAAAAGAAAAGCGAAGCAGGTCTATTGGCGTGATTGTTTGCGAAATAGCCAATAGTTTTTTCTCACAAGCAATTAATGGTATTGAATCTATTGCATACGATAAAGGTTATAATGTTATCATTTCACAAAGTCATGAGTCTTATGAAAGGGAAGTGATTGACCTCAACTATTTATCTTCTAGGTCAATCGATGGACTATTGATTTCCGTTTCAGCTGAAACAGAAGATTTCTCCCACTTACAGGCTTTACACGAAAGGGGCTTCCCCATTGTTTTTTTTGATAGGGTTGCGGAAAGCATTCATACCCATAAAGTAATTGTGGACAATTTCAAAGGAGCTTATGATGCCACAGACCATTTGTTGAAAAATGGTTATCGTAGAATTGCCAACCTTGCTGGTTCGCCACACTTGTCTATCACCAAAGAAAGATTCAATGGCTATAGGCAAGCTTTAGAAAACAATGGAATACCTTTTAACGAATCCTATATCGAATACTGTTTGCATGGTGGTATGGTTTATGAAGAAGTAGAAAATGCTTTAAACAACTTTATTAGCTTGGAGAAAATGCCTGATGCCATTGTTGCTTCGGCCGACAAATTAACCACCAATTGTCTGCGTTATTTTAAAACCAAGCACATCAAAGTACCGGATGATGTGGCTTTGATGGGTTTCTCTAACCTCGATTTAACCGATTTATTATCGCCTTCCCTTTCAGTAGTTAGACAGCCTGCATTTGAAATGGGGCAAATAGCCACTGAACTTTTGTTACAGCTAATTGAAAGCAAGAGACCTGTGTATGATTTTCAATACAAAGTGTTGCCTCCTGAATTAATGATTAGGGAATCGTCTATGAAAATTTCTTAATGAATTGTTTCAAAGCGAAACCAGTCAAAATCAGCATAGCCTGCATCATTGATTACTTCATTCCTTGTGCAAAATAGTCCCAGTTTAGCACCAATCCACCTGCTCACTTCTGCCTGGAAACTCTCTTTGATTTCAATAAAATTGATCCCATCCACACTATAACTAAACGTACAAATTCCCCCTTCTCTCACGCTTACTCTTAAACTAATTGTCGATGAAATATTTTCTGCTATGATATTTTCTTTTTCAATGGTTCCTTTTTGTGCGTCTTTACATACTGCATAGACAAGGCTGATCCCCTTCTTTGTTTTTTTCAATCCCAAACTAGCATAACTATAGCCCATAACAACTAGGCCCGCTTTTTCGTTGTCAATTTTGTTATTGGGTATAAACTGCATTTTAGTAGTAACCATAAATGTTGGTGCAGGAAATTTTTGCAGTAATACATTGGGAACCTCCCATAAATTTTTAGCAGAGTCGGGTATTTTATCTGCATACAATCGAAGACTCCCTTTTTCTGTATTTAAAAAATGCCAAGTACTTTTTGGATTAGCTTGCCATTGCCATTGCTTGCCCAATTGCAATTCATTGAATTCATCTGTATCAGCTGGAGTTTGAATGGGCCATTTTTTCCCAACAGCTGGTTTTTTGTAAACCAATACCGGCACTCCTTTTCCATCCCCATCATTATCAATGCCAATAACTGGCCAATCATTTACCCATTTCATGGGTTGTAAATGCAACACCCTTCCATAAACTCCTTTGTCTTGAAAATGTAAGAACCAATCTACACCTGTTTGGGTATTGACCCATGCACCTTGATGCGGACCATTCACAACGGTATTGCCTTGATCCATCACTACTTTTCTTTCAAAGGGGCCATAGATATTTTTTGAACGCAAAACTAATTGCCAGCCTGTTGAAACGCCACCGGCTGGTGCAAATAAATAATAGTATCCATTTCGTTTATATACTTTTGGGCCTTCAATGGTTGGATCTTTTTCATGACCGTCATAAACAATCACACCCGCGTCTATCACTTTATCTGCTGCTGCATTTAATTTTTTTACGGTGATAATACTTTTAATCCCCGCCCTACTTCCAGCCCATGCATGTGTGAGATAATTGTTGCCATCTGTATCCCAAAAAACTGCTGGGTCAATCAATCCTTTTCCACCTTCAACTAATACGGGGTTCGACCAAGGACCAGCGGGATTTTTTGCTTTAACCAAGAAAATTCCAAAATCTGGATCAGGATAATAAATATAAAATTCTCCGTTATGGAATCTGATAATGGGCGCCCAAACGCCGTTTCCGTGTTGCGGAAAGGCAAATAAATTTAGGGGAGTCAATTGTTTGAGTGCATGTCCAATAATAGTCCAATTCACTAAATCTTTTGAATGAAGTATAGGCAAACCTGGCATAGCTTCAAATGAAGAAGCGATCAAATAATAGTCATTCCCCACTCTAATTACATCAGGATCAGAATAATCTGCATGTAGAATTGGATTTTGATAGGTTCCATCACCCCTATCTGCTTTCCATACTTTAGAAAATTGGTTATTTTGAGCAGCTAATCCAATTGTCATCAACAATAAAAAACTAGCAAAAGAAACCCTTTTCATGGGAGAAATATTTAAACAATTTTTGAAAAAATAATAAACCATCACTAAAAAAATGTCATTAAATTCCTAATTCAAAACAACTATTGATCCTTATTTCTTTAAAAACTGAGCAACTGGATTCCATTGGTCTTTTCCACCTAGCATAAGTTTATCCGTATAGCTATTCAAATCCTGTTTTGACAATTGCTTCGACCATGCAACTCTTCCTGCTCCTTTATTAGAAGCGCCTTGTCCTTTACTATTGTATTCTGCATAAAAAGTTGTTTTTTCCTTATCGGGAAACATAGCATCTCCTTTCCAGGGGTCCCATCCTAGGGCTACAATATGTGGTCCTAGGTTACAATTGATAAAAACAGTTTTGGCATAGGGACGCCATGGTCTACCCAGATATACCTTTTTAACAGATGTATCTGCACTTAACTGGCAACCGGTAAATACAAAACCGAATGATTGACCCTTTCTTGTTGCAGCTGCCGTAATATAAGAATTAGCTAAACTTTTTATTAGGCAGTTTCGAAATAATACGATGGCTTCTCCGAAAATAAAATCTGTTGTTCCTTCAATATAGCAGTCTAGAAAATATTGACGCGTGTTTTCTTTGGTCACATACAAAGTATCTTGTTTTCCTAGAATTTTACAATCTTTCATGGCAAACCTATCGGCTTCCACATGCAAGGCAACCGCTTGTCCAACTGCCCCAGCAGTGTTTTCAATAGTCAATCCTTCCATAGAAACGTTATTACCCTGTATTAATACGGTATAAGAAGTATAGGTGGTGAATTTGTCTTTCCCATAAATGTCTACACCAGCTATCACTGATTTTCCAGCAAAATCGCCACAACTGATGATGGTACTATCTTTGTTTTCTCCAATTAATGAAATATTTGTCTTCCAAGTAGGCACAATTATTTTCTCTAAGTAAAGGCCCTTTTTAATATGAATGACCACTCTATTACTGTTTAAATCCCTTACTGCATTGATGGCTTCTTGAATTGTTTTATAATTACCAGACCCGTCTTTGGCTACAGTCAATGTTGACGGAAAGGCGGGTGCCGTATTTTGTGTTTTAGAAGTTTGAGCTATCACATTAAATGTACCGAAGCTTAATACAAGCATTAAAGTTGCAAGTTTCCACCAATAAAAATTTTCTAAGCTTATCATGACTTTGTTAAACAACTTTTATTTTACGATAATATATTTTGCCAATGCTAATTGCTGTTCTTTGATACCTGCCAAAACAATACAAGCCATTTTACGTGCACCTAGTTCACTAAAATGAGTATTGTCTTTAATGCCAGCGGGATAAAAGGGGTGCTCACCAGGTGCTAACTGCAAGAATAATAATTTGGATGCTTGAGGACCTAATTCCTGTAACAGTTTCCTGCTTTCTTTATCCAAGTCAATGAAAGGTATGTTCATTTCAATAGCTACTGCAATAGCAATTTCGCTATACTCCTTGTGTGTTTCTAATGCTTTTCCTGTTGTATCGAATCGCATTCTACTTACTGGTGTTATCACAATTGGATTCGCTTTTTTTGCTTTTGTTTCCGTGATAAATTTGATAAGATTCTTACGGTAATCATCCGGACTTGTATACCTATCCTTATATTTTTCTTCTTTGGCTTCATCGTTATGGCCAAACTGCATCAATACATAGTCGCCTTCTTGCAAACTATCTGCAATTGGTTGCCAGCGATTTTCATTAATAAAAGTTCTAGTGCTTCTTCCACCTCTTGCTCTATTATTTGTTTGTACCGTTGAATCAAAAAACCAAGAAAAAGGCATACCCCATCCAGTAATGGGTGCTCTTTCAGGACCATAATAGCAAACAGTAGAATCTCCAATCAGCCATATTTGAATTTTTTTTGTAGGTTGAAAAACAAACGACATTAATAAAATAGAAAAAAATAAAAAATAGATTTTATTTGCACTTTTCATTACTACAATTTTATTGCTACTACCAAATTCAACATAGCTATTACTACTCAAAAAACATTTCAATTATAAAGAAAAAAGGGGCTGACTGATTTTTCAAATCATCAACCCCTTTTAAAATCAATTAAACATTAATTAGTATCCTGGATTCTGTGGTTTTAAATTATAGTTTGCATCTCTAGAAGCTTGTGGAATAGGATATAATTCACTTTTACCGGTCACAAATCCATACCCAATATAATTTACATAGGTTGTGATGATATTGGCATTTTTAAACCAAGCCACTCTATTAGCTGTTGGCATAGGAGCTGCTGGCACTACTGTATTATCAATTGGTGCAGTGGCTGGAGTAGGAAAATAAAATGAATTAGCCCAGATTTTCCCATCAGTTGCAAGTGCATTTTGATAGAAATACATGTTAACTGGCAAATTAGCCGTCATAGTATATGCAGGAGGTGCCGCCATATAACTCGGAGCTGCCATAGCAGTTCCTGCTGCCATTGCTGATAAACTTGCTTTGGTTTCAGCTAGTGCAACTCCCAATAAATTCCACCTAATTAAGTCGAATTTACGAATACCTTCGCCACCAAATTCCAATCCTCTTTCTCTTACCAATAATTTAAAAAAATCAACTTTATCAGTAGGAACTGTAGGTACTAATGCCGCGTTACCACTATGACCTCTTTGGCTTACTTCTTTAAAATTAGCAATTGCATAAGAAGATGGCCCATTATTGATTTCATTATCTGCTTCGGCATTCATTAACAATACATCAGAGAAACGAATCAACGGCCAGTTCAATTGAAAGTTCTGTATGGCTGTATTTGAGGCAGGAGTTAGTGTGACTGGATTAGTTCCTGTTGTAGCACCTGAACTCATATAGTAACTAGGACTAGTGATCCAATCTCTCCTAAATTTTCCGTCGTAAATACTATTACTAGCATGACCTCTTCCATAAACATCGCGTACCACTTCAAAAGGAACAAAAGTCACATCTCTTCTTTCATCTGTTGAATCGAATTGATAAAAATAAGTAGGAAGCATATTTCCCAAAGAACCACCTACTCCATTTATTTTTGTGCCATTTTGCGCACCAATCTTACTATCAGAATTGGTTCCATTGGCCATAGCTACTTGCATAATCAATTCTCCAGATGCATCAATTGCTTTGTGTGCATCTACCACGTCTCTCCAAAGTGATTTATATCCTCCACTAAATAAAGTGTGTTGATTTCTATTACTAATTAAAGTATCCGTTTCAGCTTTTGCAATTTTGTAGTAATCTAAATAGTTACTAAGTCTAGTCATTGTACCTGATTGACGAAGAGAATATCCACCTGCAAAAAGCGCAATTTTTGCACGTAAAGCCATTGCAGTACCTTTTGTAAAACGTTCATCTTGTTGGGTAGCTGTTCTCCAAGGCAACAAAGTTTTTGCATCGGCTAGGTCAGCAATGATTTTATTATAGATTGTGTCTTTACTAGTTCTACCCAAGAAAAGGTCTGGCAAATTTGCTGCAGGCTCCCATTGTGTAGGAACATCGCCCCAAATCCTAACAAGTTCAAAATAATATTGCGCTCGTATCACCAATGCCTCACCTAACAATCTTTGCAATTCTTGTTTATCTGCAGATGATCCAGAAGTATACAGTGGCATTTTGGGGATAAAATAAATGCAATTATTAGCCCTTTCGATACCTCCATAAAACTGGTTAAATGTATTTACAATATCAGTATTTGCAGCAGTTAAGGTATAATGTGCTTCTTCGTGTCTGGCAGAGCTCAATGATGAACCACCACCCATGATACAGTCGTCGTCATATGCATAATAATAACTTACCCTGATACCATATCCGAAATCACCAGCCATTGAAAGATAAGCTCCCATTACTGCCGCTTTAGCATTGGGTACATTGCCAAAAACAATGCTAGGGTCAATAGTTGATAATGGAGCAGGAGACAAATATTTTTTACAAGAAATTGCTGACAATACCACTACCAACATTAGTAGAAGTACTGTTATTTTTTGCCATTTTTTAAAGAAAGTTTTCATAAGCAATATTTTGATTTTGTTTAAAAAGTAACGTTTAGACCAAATACAATTGTTCGACCGCGAGGATAAGAACCATAGTCAACACCAGGTGTCAATGGTGTGCCGCGTCTAGCATTCACGTCTGGGTCAAATCCTGAATAACCAGTTATTGTAGCAAGGTTATTGGCTGTTGCATAAATCCTTAAAGAAGCAATTTTTGCTTTTTGTGTTAACTGAACAGGCAGTGTATATCCTAGAGTTAAGTTACCAATTCTAAGGTAAGATCCGTCTTCAATAACATAAGAACTTGGAATAAATCCGTTGGTGCTTAAACTTGGTGTCCAAATCTGCGCATTTGCATTAACTGCATCAAGCTGGCTTGGTGCTACCCCAATAGCAGTTGTTGCATCAATTTGTTTTTGAAGTAGATTTCCACTTACATCAATATACTTCCAACGATCGTTGTTCATGGCTAACATATTTTGGTCAACTCCATAAGCACTACCGAACTCTAATTTGTTTGCATTATACACGTCATTACCATAAGAGAAAATCAAAAATAGACTGGCGTCAAAATTCTTATAATTGAATGTTTGACTAAATCCACCCGTGAATTTGGGAAGTGCATGACCTATTACCGTTCTGTCGTCTGCGATGGTGATTTTTCCATCTCCACTAACGTCTACATATTTAATCAATCCTGGAGAAGCCAACCCTGTTGATAAAACAGGAGCCGCATTTGCAACGCCTGGTTTTAAATTGTATTGATACAATAAGGTAGGATACCTAAGATTATTGGCAGCATTTACATAATTAGTTGTGGTGAAATCGTTTGTGGTATAAAAACCATCTGTTTTCAAACCATAAATGGTTCCAACTTCATCTCCTACTTTCAATAGATAATCGTCTGGATTAGCAGTTGAGCTAAACCATCCTGAATTAGCAGTAAAGGATGTTTGTGTACCAAGGCTTGAAATGGTGTTTTTGTTGAATGCCATATTATAGTTGGCAGTCCACCTGAAATCTTTTGTTTTCATTACAGTAGCACCGATTTGGAATTCAATACCATTATTCTTGGTACTACCCACGTTTTGATATTGTGTGGTATAACCAGAAGTTGGAGGGATTTTATTTTCAATTAACAGGTTCTTTGTGATATTAGAATAAATATCAACAGTTAATGTAATCCTGTTTTTTAAGAAGCCAAGGTCGAAACCTAAATTCTGTGAAGTCAAAGACTCCCACAATATATTAGGATTTCCCAATCTTGATGGAAGGGTTAGGGTATAGTTTAATACATCGTTTACACCGTATCCTCCATTTGAAGGTGGAGCATATCCAGTAGTATAACCATATGCTGCAATTCTATTATTTCCTGCCTGACCGTAACTCAACCTTATTTTAGCATCATTGATAAACTTAATATCCTTCATGAATTCTTCGTCAGATATTCTCCATGCAACAGATGCTGATGGGAAATAACCCCATTTTTTGTTCTCTGCATCTGATGGGGTAATGGCACTACTAAAGTCAGGACCAAATAGAGAAGAACCATCTGCTCTGAAATTTAAAGTGAGCATATACTTCCTATCATATGCATAAGTAACCCTGCTGAAAAATGATAACTGTGATGTATTTACTTCTGCAGAAGAAGGTTTTGGTTGTGTCAATCCAGCTGGAGGAGTAGCTAATCCTAAATTTGCAAAAGCCAATTCAGGTTTAGTACCTACAGGGAAATACCGAACTTCCAAATTACTTGTCTTGTTATTGGTTTGATATATTTCCTGACCAACCAACACATCTAATGAACTTTTAGAATTTCCAATATTTGGATTAGAATAGGTGAAAACATTTGAATTATTGATGGTAGCACGACTAACAGGATTCAACGTTAAAACAGGTAGGCGATTGAAATTTCTAGCATTATTAGTTAGGGTATCGTCATACCCGTATGAAGTAGTATTGTTTAAATCATAGCCAAATGTGCTTTTAAAAGATAGATTCTTTGTGAAATTAAAGTTGATATAACCGTTGTAGTTATAAGCTGTGACTTCTCTACTTCTATATTCGGCATTCGCCATTTGAATTGGATTCACCAGATTTAAACCATTGCCTGGACTATTTGCATCTAAGGAAGGATCATAAAAATCTTCTGGCTTTCCAGGAAGGTTTAATGGCCTATACCTTATATATTGACGCAATCTATTAGAACCCGCACCGCCTACATCAGAAGTTCCAGCTCCTCCAATGATATTCTGGTTGTAACGAACGTTAAAACCTATTTTAAGTTTTTCTGATACTTTGTGGTCAAATCTAAAGCTTGCTAATTTTCTATTGTATTCAGAATTGATTAACAGACCTTCTTGTTTATTTGCAGTAACACTCAAATTATATTGCGTTGCAGCTGTACCACCAGAAACAGAAATATTATTGGTCATTTGAAATGCTTTTCTTCCAAGCATTCTTTCTTGCCAATCTTGTGGGTCAACGTAATTCGTATAAGTTTTAGCAATGGTATCATAATTACTCATCCGCTTAATGTACTGAGCAGCAACTGAAGTATCAGTTGGGTTTTCTGAATATTTTGCCCTTTCATAAGACCATAAAACAAAATTGTAGGGATCCATTAAGTCTAACTGTTTAGAGAGCTGACTATTACCAAAAAAGGCGTTGTAAATAACACTGGTTTTTCCAGCTGTGTTTTTTCCTCCTTTAGTAGTTATTAAGATTACTCCATTAGAACCCCTAGCACCATAAATGGCAGTAGAAGCCGCATCTTTCAATACATCAATGGTTTGAATATCCTGAGGCGACAAAACAGACAACGCATTTTCAACCTGTACTCCATCTACTATATATAAAGGAGAGCCATTTTGGGTGATAGAACTTCGTCCCCTGATAAAAACGTCCACATCAGCCCCAGGAGCACCTTCTGAAACGGATACTTGAACACCAGGCAATCTACCTGCAATTGCTTCAGCAGCAGAGTTCATAGGCAAATCTTTCAGGTCTTTTGCACCAATTGAAGCAACTGCCCCAACTAAGTCTTTTCTTCTAACCGTTTGATAACCAATAACTACTACTTCATCTGCAGCTTCTTTCACTTCTACAATTAAAGTAATGTCAATCACTGACCTATTTTTAACAGGTTCCGTTTTTAAGGCATAACCGACATAGGTAAAAATCAATTCTGCCGATCCAGTTACGTTAATACTATAGTTTCCATCTTTATTTGTAGTGGTATTTTTTGCTACCCCTTTCTGACTTACCGTAACGCCTTCTAATGGTAAATTGTTTGCGCCCAATACTTTACCTGTAACAGGCTTAGACATAGTTTGAGCAGTAATTGGCTGAATTAGTACAAACATCAATAAAAAGGCAGCAATGGCTCCTGAAAACCCTACAAAACTTTTTTTAAATAAATGGGATGACTTTGTACTTAAGTTGTTGTAATAAATAGAATCAGACAGCATTTTCAGGCCTCTAAAACCGGTAAGTAGATACACTTTAAACATGGCAAGCAGTTTAGTAAAGAAATCGTTGTGATATTTGGCAATCTAAATTTGCATTCGAAAAATATCCAACACAAACAAAATTGACCTCAATGCTACACTTAACTAGACAACAGAATAGCGTTTTTCGTTATTTTTTCTACGCAATCGTTCCCGGCAACGATGACAGTAGATGTATAAAAGTCCTATCCATGACAAACAATTGATTTTTGCTTTGAACAGAGTTTTTATACATTCATACAATTATCCACAAAAATGTTACTTTTTTGAACTTTTGTTGATCATTAAATGAAAAATATGCATATTCTCTGCATTGGTGAAGCTTTAATAGACATGATCTGTACAGATAAGGGAAGCAGTTTAATTGAGGGGCAACATTTCTTAAAAAAACCTGGCGGAGCACCTACCAACGTAGCCGCTGCCATTGCTGCACTTGGAGGCAAAGTGGCCATTTCATCAAAAATTGGCAATGATTCTTTTGGAAAACATTTGATCCAAGTGATGGAAGATTTTGGTGTTTCAACCAAATACATGGTGGTTGACCCACATCATTTTACCAGTTTCGCTTTTGTTTCATTAATGAATGATGGTGAAAGAGATTTTGTTTTTAACAGAGGGGCCGATGGCTTTTTGACTGAAGAAGACATTGAAGCCATTGATTTGGAAGAAGTCTCTATTATCCATTTTGGTTCTGCAACAGCATTCTTACCTGGACCTTTACAAAATGCCTATTTGCGTTTACTTGATAAAGCAAAAGAAAAATCCATCTTTATCAGCTTTGACCCAAATTACAGACACTTATTATTTAAAAATGAAACTGCTTCTTTCATTACACAATCATGGAATTTTCTTCAAAACAGCCATTTTTTTAAACTGAGCGATGAGGAAGCACTCTTATTAACTTCTTCCACTACTTTAGAAGCAGCAGTTGAAATTCTTGCAGAAAAAACGAGTGCAATTTTCGCCATTACCCTTGGCAAAAATGGAACTTTATTGGGGTTACAAAAATCAACATATATTATTCCAAGTATTCCCATTCAGTCTATTGACACAACGGGAGCAGGTGATGCATTTGTTGGTGGAATACTCTACCAATTGTTACCACATTCCTCTTCTGAAATGCAGCAGCTATCACTTGACATTTGGAAAAAATTAGTTACCAATGCAAATAAAGCTGGTGCTAGAACCTGTGAATATTTAGGTGCTATGGAAGCATTTAAACACTTGAACAACCAAATTTTTGAATAGGTTAGTAACAACAATTTTGAATTTAAAAAAGTATTTTTGGATGTTGATCCATTATAGTACCTATTTTAATTATAATTCTATTCTATGCACTATCTAGTAAAGCAACTTTTTCCTCCTATTCTAAATACTTTAAGGTGGTATAGTTTAAAATATGGTTGGAAGGGCAATTACAGCAGCTTTGAAGCAGCTAATAGCCATTCCAAAGGCTATAATGCTACACATATTTTAGATAGGATAGTTACTACAACAAAGAAAGTGCGTGATCAGGAGATTCCTTTTGAAAGAGATGGAATTGAATATGCTGAATTGAAAATGAATTATCCACTTTTATCAACACTGCTTTGGGCCGCATCACAAAACAATCAAGCATTGACCGTTTTAGATTTTGGGGGTTCGTTAGGAACTTGCTATTTCCAGAATAAAGCCTTCTTGTCTGGTTTAAAAAATCTACAATGGTGCATTATTGAGCAATCGAATTATGTAGAAATTGGGAAAAAAGAATTTGAATCGGATCAATTGCACTTTTACTATACCATAGATGAGTGCTTACAACAACACAGTCCACAAATCATTTTATTAAATAGTGTTTTGCAGTATATAGAGCAACCGTATAGTTTACTAACAAGCTTTAAAGAAACTAAGATCCCATTTTTGTATTTTGATTTTACAGCATACATTTCTGGGCAAGAAGATCGATATACAATTCAGCACGTACCCCCCGCTTTTTATGGTATTGACGCGTCTTATGCTTGTTGTTTTTTTAGCAAAGCGAAAATGTTTAAATTTCTTGATCAGTATTATACTATGGTCTACGAATTTATTTCTGAACCGGACAAGTATTTTCTTGAATTGATGCCCTTTCAGTATGAGGGTCAATTATGGAAACTAAATTAAATTCATGTAACAATATTTGAACACAAATTCAAAAATATTCCTTGGAAGTAACCAAGGAATATTTTTTAAAGTTCATCCCAATTTACTAATCTGCACCGTCAGATTTAGCTCTATTAACGGCATAATCACCTACTTTTTTCCCAGTAACTAAACCAATTTCACAATCGCTTCTATAATGGATTCCGCCATACATTCTAGAAATTGATGCTTCTTTAGCCATTGCATCGTATGCACTTGCTTTTTCTGGTATTAAATAGGACAACAAGGTTGCTGCTGCTGAACTAAATGTGGAGTGCCCAGATATATAAGATGGGAAATTAGGTAGACCAGTTGTGGTTTTAATAGTTGATTGCATTTGAGAAGGCCTCGGATTGAAATAAGCATATTTGGTGTCCCAACAAACTATTGCAGCATCCATCAATGTCATGTTTAATAATGCCAAATTTCTAGCCCATCTTATTTCACTAAAATTCTTTCCAATAAAATCATCTGCTGCTATTGCATTCCAATGTCCAGGGGGGGTGTAGGTTGCAACACCATCAGCCCAAAAATGGACAATGGCAGTTTGCTCCCTTGATGTATTATTCATAATATTTGCTATTTCTGCCAATTCTTTTTTCATTTGTTCGCTAGAAGTAGATGGAGGTGGGCCTGGCCTTAAAGAAACAGTAGTTGCTTCGTCAAACAAAAAAGGTTTTACTTTTCCAAACAATGGCAACATAGGCGGACGTTTAGGTGAATCCAAACTTATCCAAGGTGTTTCACCTTTAGCAATAGCATCTGATTCAAGTTTTGCCCAGTCTGCCGGTGTACCCGCTGCCGCACCAGCTTTATCGGCTCTTGCACGCACAGTAAATTTTTGTGCTACTAATCTGCCCAATGCTTCTCCAGCTTCAATATCACTTCTTGTATTTGAACCTGATATAATTCTTGCTAGTTTATGTTCTTCTGCTTTTTGTTGAATAAACGCAATCTCTCCAGGAAACAATAATTTCATCATTTCCGCAGTTACTCCCGCTAATACTGCATCTTCTGAAGGGTATGATGAAAGATCAGATTGAGGTAAAAGTGATTGAATTTTGAGGTCCGTTTTATAGGGCGCTGGTCTACCATATAATTTTTTATAATACCATGCTGCAACTAATCCATCATATTGAGCTGCGCTGATATAAGCATACGCTCTTGCTGCATAAGGCGGATTTGCAAATGGAAATAAGGGGTATGCAAAAGGGTTTGCTGCACTTGGAAAAGGATAGGATCCATCTGCGTTTTGATAGGGAGGCAAATTATATTTGGCCACCAACTCGCGCATCAATTCATTCCAACGCAATACACCACCGGCTCCCCAATAATGTATACTTTTTTGTTGTGCCTCTGTAATGTTTAATTGATAACCTTTTATCTCATTCAGCTCGGCTACATATGCTGGAGAACTTAGCACTGCAGGAACTGCAACAGGATATTCAGTAGCACTTGTTAGAAAAATTGTTTTCCAACTTCCTGCATCAATATCCGTATTAGATGGCTTTAATAATGGAATATCCTCCGTTCTTTGTTTAACTTGTTTTGAGCAAGCGTTACCCATTACAGCCAGTACAAATACCAGCGCAATATTTAATATTTTATTTGTTTTCATCTGATTATTTATTTGGATTTTGATGATTGTCTTTCTTACCTTTTTTACTGAAATCGAGTATATAAAACACCCCTCCATTAAAGGAAGTAGCTTGCCCCATATTTCTTCCTCCAACTGTAAAATTTGCCCCTCCAATCAATGACAATCCTTCTACTTGATTGATATTGTATTTGAAATCAAAGCCTGCTACTGTGGCATTCATTTTGTTGCTTGGAAAGGGCATATTGTTTCTTGATATATCAAAACCACCCAGTGTTGTCCAATTATTCAGTGTAAATTCTGCATACCCCATTCCACTTCTATAACCCATCCGAATATTATACATAAATGCATTTGGCATAGCTACTTCATCTGATAAGATTAGTTGGTCAGTATAATAAGCGTTTCTGTCTAATTTAAGGTTACTTCGCACCACATAAGTTCCAGAAACGGTTGTAAAAAAATGTCCTATTTGAAAATCTGCCATTGCTCTTAGTGAAAGGTTTTTTGTTTTTAATCCAATGGATAATGGAAGCAAATCAGCCACATAATTAGAAGATGGAAATGAAAATCCACCTAAGCCATACAGTGAAAGGGTACCCTTTCCTAATTTCTTTTCATAGGGCATCCATTTAATCCAGAGGGATACATCTTGTAGTCCTTGCATACCTTTAAGCGTACCAGCTGAGGCTTTTGTTTGTATGAAAGGCAAGCCAAACAACACATTTAATTTACCTGAAATGCCATAGTTCCCCATAATGGCATAGGAATTACTTGAAATGGTTCCAATATTTTGGTTATCGCGTTTCAAAGTCCCTTCCCAATACTGATCCCATTTACTGTTTCCATACATAAACCCTGTACAAAAATTATTTTTACTCATCATCAATGCATCCAAATCTGTTTGAGCATTGGAATCTGCTATGCCAATAAGCATGCAGAATAGAATGATTAAGCACCGAGCAAAGCGATACATTCCTGAATTCTTATTCATAAAATAGTTTGCATAAAAAAATGATGTGTGAATAAATTGAAAAATATTTCATTAAAATCTTACACTAAAACCAATGTTAACGGAATAGTCTGCGAAAGCAGCGTCACCTTGCGCATATACCCCAGTAATATCTGTCCTAATCTTGTCAGGTACACTTTGAGTTCTATTGCGAACTACTGCCACTGGTACATACGCATATATATTCATTCTCTTAAAACTGTATGTTACTCCTGGCTCCACTGTAAGTACTTTTCCGGGCCTCCTAAATCCTTCACTGCCACCTATTAAATCATACACAGGAATACATTCAAATCTTAATCCTCCAGAAAAAGTAAGTTGATTACTTTGGAAATTAGCGCCAGCTCTTATCAAATATTGATCAGGTACACTCATCACATCAGAAGTATATGAGATAGTTGCAGCAGATGGTGTTCCACCTCGTTGTGTAGAGACTCCATTTTGTTCTCTAGGGTTTAAGAGATAATAAAAATTACTATAAAAACTCACTTTACGGGATAAATTATAATACATGTTTAACTCAGTGGTAATGCCAGTGCCGCCATCGCCAAGTTGAATAGATTGGTCTACTGGACCAATGACAGTAGTTCCTGGTGTTACAGTATAAAAACGGTCGGTGTATTTATAATCTCCTGTTGCAAATTTAATACCTAAGCCTGCTTGAATATTGAATTTTCCTTGCTTAGATGGATCAATCAACCATGCGTATCCCGCAAGGCGAAAATCGCCTAGACCAACTGATTCAGTTGCGTGTCTTTCCTTTCCGCCATGCTCATATAACGAAGTACGTATATTGGATATGACAGGCACATAAACTGCCATGCTCCATCGCTTATTAAAAGTTTTTGTTAATCCAATATCCAGACTAAATGAATGGTTGATTACTTCTGTTCCCTTTTCTACTCTTTGCTTTTGCTCTTCTGTACCCACAAAATGTCGAAAAGATTTAAAATACCGTGTGTTAGAACTAAACATCCAGCCAGCTTGATCTACTTGCTTCATATGGTCCATCATACTGCAGACCGCTCCTCCAGTACCTCTAATGGCTACGCATCCTTGGGAACTAGCAGATTGATTGAGGAATAAACATAAAATTAGAAGTAGGAATATATTTTTCATTCGTGGAATTTGAATTTGTTTTGTGATTTTGTTGTTTTGTGATTTTGTGATGTGTTATTTTTTCATTTTTAGTCGGCTTACAATTAGTGCTCCAACTTTTTTCCCATTCGTAGAGCTTATCATACAGGAATTATGAAAATGAACACCGCCATAAAAGCGCGCCCAATTCAGCTCCTCTGCTGCAGCTCTGAAAGATTTAAAAGACCTATTTGCAATGCCGAATTCTAGTTCTGTTGAATCTGTAAATGCAAGTTCATTGCCAAATACACTGGTAAGTGCTTCTGCTGCTGCTGATGAAATGGTATTGTGGCCACAGGTATATTCTGGAAAAGCTGGGGTCTGCAATAATGGGCGCCAATTCACATCAAAATATTTATTGATAACTGTTTCTGGGCGAGCCGTATTAAAATAGTATTTCACATGCCAAGCCTGAATAAATGCATCAAATAAAGCGATTCCTGTTTTTGCAAATGCGGTTACTGTTGTGGCATAATCTGCTTTTGCCTTTTGCGCAGCAATTCCAACAATGCCCATCCAATGTCCGGGTGGCGAAAATTTTTTACTGCCAAACATGACATGCCCAGTTACATTCATTTTAAAAGGATTGTCATCCCAAAACTCAGCAATATGCCTTTGTTCGGGAGTTAAACTATCAACGGCATTTTTAATTAACATTACTTCCTGATAATATTTACTGTTTTTATCAGATATATTAAAAGTTGGAGGTGGTGGAACAGACAAGAAGTTTGCGCTATCAATTACCATTGGACGAATTTTTTTCCAATGTGGTTCGGCCGCAGATGCATATAAAGGTGGAGTGGGAACCCATCTTCCTGGTACATCATTCACGTTATATTTTTCAGTCCCACGCGTTTCAAGATAGTTGTCCATCTTACTCCAACGAATGATGGACATACCAACATTATCTGCAAATTCCTGAGATATTTTTTCTACATTTTCAGGCATTCCTTTACCACGAGCAATCGCTAAAATACTATCTCTATAATGCTTTAAGCTTCCTTCTGGAAAAGTAACTGATTCGCCAACTTTTATAAACGCAAGCAAAGAGGCCAATTCAAAATCTACCCCTATGGTATCTTTTGGAATACTGATTTGTTTTAATCCGTGCAATTGACCAGCCAACGTTTGATAATGTAAGGGATTACCCGCTGCTATAACTTCATAAGCCGCAATGGTTGCATAAGCGTAGTTTCTAGAAGCCACCATGGGAGGGAAGTTATTACCCATCACCACCCTATTTAATTCATGTACCGTTTTACTAAATAAATCAGGATTGTGCAAGAATGTCTTGTACTCTTTGCTTTTATTGCAAGAAAGCAATACAATACAAACACAAATCAGCAGCGTGATTGGTTTCATATATCAGTTAGTTCAAAAGGGAATTAGTTCAAAGTTGAATTAGTTCAACACGTAAACCAAGCAACAGAACTAATAAAAAGATGCCTGCACAGATGCTATTTCTGCGCAGGCTTAATGTTTAATAATCATCTAAACATTAAGCTTGGGGTGGTTTTTCTAAACGATCAAGATAGATCGACTTAAATTGTTGAAACACAGTAGTATTAGCTGCTACTGCCACATACTGTGTTACAGGATTAATAGTTATTGCCTGAGTGGCAGTATAATCTTGAATAGAAAACTTCACAGTATGACCATGATTGCTTCCTGATTTTTTATGATTGTTTGAAACAAGGTCGTTTGACAATCTATAGAAATTGTCGCCCGCTTTTTGTATGCCCGTTTTTACATTATTGGGGATACACATCAATTCAAGTGAATCATTATAAATTCTTCTCTTCACATATTTGTATGGCACACCTTGTATAGTAATGGAACCATCTACGCGTTCGAAACTGATAGAATTAGTATAATAGGGTAGATTGGTTGGTATTTTTATACTTATTAAAGCAGATTCATCATAATTATTTAGGTCAAGCTGGGCTTCTAATTGCGTATCGGCTCGTTCTTCCAAATAACTTGTCAGTAAGCGGTATCCACCCCAATTAAACAGCAAAACGCCCAAAAACGCTATGGCAACAATTTTTTTCAACACTTGAAAATAATATTTTTTAATTGACAGTTGCAAATATTTCAACCTTTTTTAAGACAAATGGTTAAATAAATGGTACTATTTGTTTGTTTTGGCTAATTTAAATTGAATCAATTGGGTATTATCCCCATTTTTAGCCAATATCCAAGCATTCTTTTTTTGTATCACGATAGGTAGCATTTTTCGTACCTGTCCTTTAATACTCAACCCATTGATTGATTCAGCAACTAAATTTCCTTTCCCTTTATTAATTAAAATAGTACCATAGTCGGCATCATTTCTTCCCATTTGAATAGTGTTGTCATAATAATTCCCAACCAACAATAAGTCTTTTAAATCATCTCCATTTGCGTCTATTACAACTGCCGATTTTATAGGACTAAGCTGTGCTTCAAATGGCAATTCAATCGTTGAAAATTGTTGCTGACCATTATTTAAGAATAAAGTATTGGAAAAGTAATTTGCAGAATACCGTATGGCTTCATTCAGTTTTGATGTAGTAAAAATCTCATTGATAGCTGCTTTTGAAAAGTCGCCTGCATACAAATATTTCTTTTTGATAAAGGGCATTTGTCTTTCCAATTCAGATTTATTGGCAAATACCAATTCTCTATCCTTTAAAAAATAGGTAAGTACTTGCTCTTTTTTCCCATTATCATCAAAGTCTTGAAAATAAAGTCGTACTGGCTTTTTATCACTAGCTGTTAATCTACTATTTAATCCCAAATTTCCCGCAACAATATCAATATCCCCATCATTGTCTATATCCACTGGTAAAATGCAATTCCACCATCCTTTTTTATCGGTTATTTGTATTTTATTAAAATGGTTTTTCTTGTTAATGAAAGCATCAATTCCACCCCACTCAGAACAAATCAACAAATCTTTTTTACCATCCTTGTCAAGATCATTCCAAACTGCTTGTGTAACCATTCCAATCTTTGACAATCCTTTTGCATATTGTTCTGTTACGTTTTTGAAATGCCCATTGCCATCATTCATTAACAAGTACGAAGTTGGTATGGTTCCATATTGATATGGCACACTCCTTCCGCCAATAAACAAATCGGCAAAGCCGTCATCATTAAAATCGTTTGCAATAACACAGGACTGACTAACCACTATCCCACTAAAAGCATTGGGTAATTTAGTGAAATGCATTTTACCATCATTTAGATAGGCCCTAGGTAATAAGTAAGGTTCCTGATGATAATATTCATTGCCGCCACTTGCCACAACAAGATCCAAATGTCCATCATTATTAATATCTACCCAAGTTGCGTCAACGTCTTCATAAATACTATCCTGGCTTAAAGATGGCTGAATTGATTTAACAAATTGCCCATTCTTTTGTTGCAAATATAAATTAGATTTAAACCCTTTTGCAGCACCCAGATACACATCGTCTAATCCATCACCATTTGCATCTCCAACAGCTAATGCAGGACCTTCTGTTGATAAAAGATGAGGTAAAAGCGGTTCTCTATTAAATTCATTAAAAACATTTTCTTCATGCTTAAAAACGATTTTACTGGCCGATGTTATATCAACCATAGGTTTTGCCTCATGATTTAGAAAACTATGATTGCTATGAAAATTGAATTTGTTCAATTCTTTTGAATAAGAAAAAAGATATTGTGTTTTACCTGGAATAAAATTAACGGACTGGTATTGATTGTCTGGCCAAAGTAGAAATGCTGAATCAACTAATGTTTTGTTTAACCCTATATGAATGGGTGTTTCCATGCTAGACAAATAACCTCGAACTGGACTCTTTTCATAAGTCTCTATCCCATTATTTGAAAAGATTATCAATTTGGCACCAATTGCATTCCTATTTTCATTAGATCCTTTTAGTGTTATTGAAGCAAATGGTTTTTTAACTTTATCATTTGCTTTATTAGCATAAAGTATTGCAGGTGCATCAATATTATTTACAAGAATGTCTAAGTCCCCATCATTATCAAAATCGGCGTAAACAGCTCCATTTGAATAACCTGCTTTTTCGTTTTTAATATTTTCTTCCAAATCGCTGAATGCTAAGTTTCCATTATTTACAAAAAACTTATTGGACAGTTTTATTTGTGGAAATTTATCAATCAAATCCATGTCCATTTTTTCTAAATTATTCCACCTAATTTTTTCTTGAATCTGTTCATTTGAAATGAAGTTGATAAAGTCAAGATCATTCATTCTTTTAGAAATTCCATTGGAAACAAACAAATCTTTGAGACCATCATTGTCAAAATCTACCAATAATGGTGCCCAGCTCCAATCTGTGGCAGCAATTCCAGCATACAATCCAGTTTCACTAAACAATCCGTTTTTCCTATTGAATTGTAAATTATTTCGAGTATACTGATAATGATAGCCGTATCTAATTTTTAAGTTGAAAATGTCATAGCTATCTTCTCCTTGAGATCGCTTCAATACCAATGGATCATTAGGCAACATGTCTAATGATACAATTTCAGGGAAGCCATCATTGTTCAAATCTGCCGCATCTACACCCATGGAATATTGGCTTGTATGAGACATTCTAATAGTGCTTTCATCTTTGAAACTACCATCTTTTTGATTGATATATAAATAGTCATTTTCATGAAAATCGTTCCCCACATAGATATCAGGATAACCGTCTAAGTTTATGTCTACAACTACTACACCCAATCCAAAGCTATTAGCAGAACTATTAATTCCAGTCGTTTTTGTTACGTCTTTAAAGTAATTATTTTGGTTATTAAAAATTTTATCCCCTGAAACATCATTGAAAGTTTCAATGAAATTGGTTCTTGGCAAGATCCCTCCTTTTTGATGTGCAGAATGATTTAGTAGAAACATGTCAAGGTCTCCATCTTGATCATAATCCAAAAAAGCTGCCTGGGTACTAAAGCCTGAAAAGTCAAGCCCATATTCATTCGATTGATCTTGATAATGTGGCACTCCATTTGCATCAATGCTTGTACAAATCAATAATTGATTATGCCCTTTTAAAGATTCATATTTAGATACCCTACATACATAAATATCTAATAGTCCATCATTGTTAATATCCACTACAGAAACGCCAGTGGACCAAGCACTATCAATTGGAATACCTGCTGCCTTACTGAAATCTTTAAAATGCAAATTGCCTTGATTCAAGAAAAGTTTATTGCTTACTTGGTTAGCGGCAAAAAAAGCATCTATTAGGCCATCGTTATTAAAATCGGCCACACCAATACCCGCGCCATTATAGTAGTACATGTATTTAAACATGTTAAAAGCAGGAGTAGGTGTCAATTGATTATTAAAATCCAAACCGGTTTGATTTGAATACAGTGCTTCAAATGCTATAGGCTGATGATCAGACATTTTACAGCCGATCTGTATGGTAAAAATTATACACGCCAAGAAAATCCCCACTAAAGAGGACTTTTTCCTGAAAGGTGTTTTAACTGTGGGAATCATAATATTTAAATACACATACCAATATTATATTAAAAAAACCTTTCAAAAAAAGCTAGTTTTTTAAATTCTAGTAATGATTCTAATTTTAAGGGTTTGGGTACCAACGCAATTACTGCAGGGTAATGCTTTGCTTTTTCGTAGTGAAGGTCAATGATTGAGGATGATAAGATAATCACTTTTGAAAGTTGTTGAAACTCAGGATACGCCATTGCTACTTCATCAAGAAAATCCCAACCCGTTTTATCAGGCATATCAAGATCTAAAAAAATGACATCAGGAAATGTTAGATTGGTTGTATTCCTACTGATTAATTCTAAATGGGCTATTGCTTCATTCACACCCATTACAGTTGTGATACTTTTTGCAAATTCTGATGATCGAAGCAGCAATTCATTCATCATTAGAACAAATTGATCATCATCAATAAGCATCACTTTTTCCAGCATGGCATTCGTTTTTCCCATTTTCATGGAAATATTATTTAAAAATAAGCCCTATTCTAATTGACTGGTCTTATCAATATTTTTTTGGGTTCATAGCCGCCTTCCTCTGAATGAAACGATAGAAGGTAAGTGCCCAATTTTGTTATCCCTGAGGCGACATCAATTGGAACTAAATTACTCCCTTTTAATGCACTAACCAATTTAGAATATACAATTATTCCAGATGTTAACTCTGTGATGGTTAATTGCATATGGACTGCCTTATCACTTTGAAAACTACAATTAAATCTACCCGATGTTGGATTTGGATATACTTGAACTTCTTTAGAACTAAGACTCCGAACATATGCTGCAGTTTCTTTGCTAAATGCCAAATTACTTAGTGTATGGAATATATTTGTTGTAATTCCTGCACTATTACTAATGGTAAATACTACTGAATTGATATCGTCTGCATTGATGGTGTTTTTTGATTTTGCAGAAATGAATTCACTCAAATCAATCATATAATCCTTTGCAGTTGTACTTAATGGAATTTTGATGTAGTATTGGTCGTCCCAATTTTTAGTTGATTGCTTAACCAAGGTGATTTTTAGATTACAGTTGCCAGTTGCATTAAACTTAATCGACTTAAACTGAGTAAGGTCTTTTGGCAATCCACCGCCTCTTAATAATTTTAATGCAGTCACATAAGTGGATGTAACAGCATTTATCTGGATATTTCTAAATAACTGATATTCCTCACTGGCAAATGTCTTAGATGAATTCTTTATTTCAAATTTATTCAACACAGTATTTGAGTTATTATAATCAACAGCCCATGAACCATCAGACAAGAACACTTCATCTTGAATCTGATTATTAATAACCATCTTAATTGTTGTTTCAAAAATATCAGCAACAGCTATCTGCATGGTATTTGATCCTGGAACACCAAAGCTAAATGGGACCTTTTTAATGGTAACTGATGATTGTTCATTTGCTTTTTCTTGCAGTTCAAAATATCCGTTAGTTCCAGCTACACTGTTACGGATTTGAAAAGTCATATTTGTCCCAGTCCTTTTTGCACTTTCAAAATAGGTATCAGGTACAATTTTCCCTTGCTTCAAGTGTTCAATAGGTGCAATCTGGTTTAATTGTTCAAAAATCAATTTGGTGATTTCAACAGTCAATTCATCGGAAACCGACCAAATTTGGAAATTGTACATTATATCTTCAGGAAAATAATCAGCTTTTAACCAATTACTTTGTATGCCAAATGTATTTCTCACTGAGCTTGAACTAGCTGAAAAACTAATAATGTATTCAGTATGCCCGTCTTCATATTTTAGTGCAAATCTAATAACATTCATACCAAGAATACCACGCTGTTCTAAGCCTATTACAGATGCACCTTTCAATCGGTCACAAACTGCTTTTGTATGGTCATAAATGGCCAACTTTGTGGTTGTAGCAAAAACCACCGCTTTACAATTCCCATTTAATGTATAATCAACTGAAACTACCTCCTTTGCATTGGTCATGCCAATAATATCTGTTGGAGTTGTGATAAAGCTTTTTAATTTTGCATTTGACAATTGACGTGGAACTAAGTCGATGATGGCAATACTATTGATGGTTCCGGCTGATTTTTTCTGAATGCCGGCTTGCTCCCAACTCTTCAAATTTTGATAATTAATGCCGCTTTGAGCACTTGTTTGAGCCAGCAAGTATACTCTTTTTGTAATGGCATCACCCAAACTAATACTTTCCAATCCACCTGTATTTCCTGACGAAACAGAACCACAATCTAGAATAACAATAGGAAATGATTTAATGATTGTTGAACAGATTCCAGTAACAGTATAAATAATATTTGCAGCACCAAGCGATTCTCCCGTTACAATTCCTGCAGATACTGTTGCAATATTTGCATTGCTTGAACTCCAAACTCCATTTAAGTTAGTATTTGTTAGTGCTGCAGTTAATCCTAAGCATACAGAAGATGAACCAACAATATCACCTATAACTGGTGCCTGACAAATGCCAACTTTTGCAAGATCAGATACAAAAGGGGAATAGTGAATTTCGCCATTTTCGTGTATTAATGAAATGCCAATAATTTGACCATCAATGATCCCAGATTTGCCATTGATATTAATATCGGCTAATGGAGCATATAGTGTTCCTTCGATAGTATTGTTGCCATTAATATTCAGTTTAGTTGTATTGAAAAAATTATACAACACAAAAGCGCTTTCATTAAAGCCAATTCCAGATTGTTTCCAAGCATCCCAAGAAAATGTTTTGTCAGCATCAATATTGATAACCAATACATGGTCTGCATCAGGCTTACTAGAAAATGTTAAGTCAGAAACTTTATTCAAATTGATTCCTTCGATATTCAAATAATTTACGCCTTTTTCTAATTTTATTACCAACTGACTAGGATACTTCTTTTCGTTGATTTCTTCACCCTTTTCATCAGTTATTTTTGCATTTTGCTTGTTCTTAGAAATTTCCAATGACTTTTCACGCATGGTTTCCATTGACTTATCAAACTTAATAAGGCCTTGTTCTTCAATTAGATTTTTTGTTGCATCCACGCCTAATTTTTCGGCACTATTTTGAAGTTGAATTCTTGGTTTGCTATTATAGTCATCCGTTGTTATTTGAATAGGAACAGCAATTCCATTTTTGTCTTTAAACCAAATAGTTGAATTTTCTATATCGCCTATTTTAATATAGCCATTGAGAAGTTGCAATACATTTTTTGACTTATAGCTGATTTTGCCGTTAATTAAAAGACCAACTACTACTTTTTGAACCTGAAAACTGCCTGCAGATTTAGTAGCAACCATATAATCACCCTCTATGTTCAAATCTTTACCAATTGCAATTGGGCCTTCTGTAAGATGGGCTGAAAGTTTTGCGTTTTTCTCTAAAAATATATTGAAATCAAGGGCTGCGACAGTTGGACTTTGGGCAAAGTTTTGTTCTCCAAAAACTAAAAACAAGAAACAAAATAATCCTTTATAGAGCAGATTGCACATGAGGCGTTAGATTAGGGGCATGTAATAAACCACTAAGAGAAACGTCATTTAAACAAATTTATTATTGGGAAATGGTTGTTTTCAAGAAAAAGTGACCACTAATTCAGTTCCTTCGCCTGGAATAGAGTTGATTTCCATTTGACCATTAAATAAGGAAGCCCTTGTTTGTATATTAATTAATCCAACCCCACCTGCTACTTTCTTTGCATTAAACCCAATTCCATCGTCTTTAATGCAAAGAATTAATTTACTATGTTCGTGATACAATCTAATCAGTATATGTTTGGCTCTGGCGTGCTTAAAAATATTGGTGAATTGTTCTTGTACAATTCTGTATATAGCTAATTTTAGTTTGTCAGAAATAGCATCTTCATCAAAATCATACAAATCCTTCCTGATTTCAAATAAACCAGTCTTTTTCATTACGGCAATAAAATGATCAAGTGCCTCGCCCAATTCAACTTCATTTAAGGAAGGAGGGATAAGCGAATGTGATAAGCGTCTAATTTCATTAATAGCACCTGTAATCAGTTTGTCGATATCATTAAATAATTCCGAAGGCTTATTGATTTCTTTTTTTAATAACCCCATATACATTAAAGAACCAGCTAAAATTTGGTTTACATTATCATGTAGTTCAATGCCAATTTCTTGCCTTTCTCTTTCCTGAGCAGTAATAACTGCATCAGTAATTTCCATTCTTTTCCTATCGCGTTCATCTTCTAGTTTCTGTTCTAGTTTTAACTTATCACTTACGTCTGACCCAATAGATAATATTACAGTCTTCCCTTCGTAAGTGATTTTGTGAAAAACGAGGTCTAAAAACAATACACTTCCATCTTTAGCAATTTTTCTTAATAGTTCCTTTTCAACAAAATTGTCTTTAATACTTAAATTAATTAAAATGTTTTGAAAAGTTTTAATTTCAGTTTCTTGATGTAAATCATGAATTTTCATATTTAAAAACTCGGTTCTGTTATAACCAAGAAACTTTATAGCGGTATCGTTGACGTCAATAATGTTTTGGTTTGCTAGATTCCAAATAAAAATAAAATCTGGATTATTATTAAACAGATATCTATATTTTTCTTCTGATACCCGTATCGCTTCTACAGCCAATTTACGATCTGAAATATTTCTAAAATGAGCCACTATACCCATTACTGAAGGCTCATTTAAAAGATTGTGAAATGAACTTTCAATCCAAATAGTTGTATTTTTCGCTAAAATAAATCGGTACTCAATATTACAAATATCATTCGGCACATTTTGAATATTCTTTATGGCATCTTTCAAAATATTGAAGTCATCAGGAAAAATTAAATCCCTTCTTAAAATGTTTTTAATTTGATCTTTATTATAACCCAATATTTTAGAGCCCGCACTACTCAAATCGAGTAAATCACCATTTGCATCAATAATCATTAACCCATCGGTACTATTTTCAATTAAAGTGCGGAATCTTTTTTCATTTTGTAAAAGGGTTTTTCCAATTTTATTTCTTTCTATACTATAGATAATGCTTTTTTGAAGAACTAGCGCATTCACTTCATCTTTAATCAAATAATCTTGAACACCAAGCTTTAAACTATCCATAGCAAATTGTCTATCACTATAACCCGTTAAAACAATAACAGGAGATCCTTTTGCCCGCTCAATAACACCGAAAATAGAATCTTTCCCATTACTATCAGGCAGCGTTAGGTCGAGTAAAATCACATCAAATGATTCATTAGAAAGGCTTTCATATGCTTCAGACAAAAAGGTGTTGTGCGTTATGTTGATAGAAGAGAAATTACTATGCAAGTATTCATGTACAAGAAAGTAATCGCCCTCATTGTCTTCAACTACTAATATTTTAAAGTTTTCTAGAACCATTTAATGTATGTTTTTAAAAACAATAGTAAAAGTAGTCCCTTTGTCTTTAATACTATTGCAACTAATTGTACCTCCCAAAGAAGTCACAAGTGAATGTATTAAGTAAAGTCCAAATCCTTTACCTTCTTTAGTATCATGAAATTTTTGGTATAAACCAAAAATTCTATTTTTCACCATATTAGTATCAAAGCCAATTCCATTGTCAGAAAATTGAAATATTACCTCATTATCCGATCGAAAAGCGTCAATTCTAATAATCAATTTTCTTTTAAGCGAAGCAAATTTTATTGCATTGGATAATAAATTACTTAAAATACATTCAAGGAATTCAGTATCGAAATGCAAAACTGAAACATCATTTAATTCGATAAATAAATCTAACTTTTCAAAATCAAAATTGCTATTATTTTCATTTATATATTCTTCTAAAAATGATTTCAAATTGAATATTTCTAAAGGAACTTCTCGTTTCTCCCTAGTCAAGTGCACTTTAATGATATCGTTAAGTGTATCGTTTAAAAGTAAAACAGAAGTACCAATGGCTTTATGCAATTCCTTTAATTGACTAATAGGGAGGTGTTCATTATTCAGTATATCAGAAATTGACAATAAGTTAGTCAAAGGGCCCCTCAAATTATGTGAAACAATTAAACCAAATTGCTTTAAGTAATTATTAGTACTTGTGAGTTCATGTATCAGTAACATTCTTTTCTCTTCTTCTTCTTTTCTGAAAGTCACTTCCCTATAATTGAGTACTACAGCTTTAACATTTGGATTTTCTAAAAGGTTATAAAAAGTAGATTCAATCCAAATATAATCGGTGTTACTTCGTTTATATCTAAATTCAAGAAGTTTTACACTACCTGGTATTTTTATAACTTCATTAAAAGTATTAATCACTTTTTTCCTATCATGTGGGTGCAAAAAAGCAATTCTAAAATGACCTGCATTTTCCAAAGTATCGTAACCAATAATTGAATTGCCATATGGACTAAGTTCTTGCAAAATGCCTTTGACACTAATAAGGGCAAATCCATCAATACTGTGTTCAATAATAGAACGAAAACGATTGTCGGAGTTGATTAATTGCAACTTAATTTTATTTCTCTCAATACTATACTTAATGCTTTTTTCAATTGAAGTAGAGGTAATTTCGTCTTTATTCAAATAATCTTGTACGCCTAGTTGCATACTTTGAATAGCAAAATTTAAGTCGCTATTCCCAGTCAAAACAACTACGGGAGTTTTATTTGACATTTCAATTATGTTAATTATAGAATCTTTGCCTACACTATCTGGGAGTGTAAGGTCTAAAAGAATTATATCAAAATTATTATTAGAAAGTAGAAATTCAGCTTCTGCCAATTTCCAAGCATGAATGACTATAAATGATTGAAATACCTCTTTAATATGGTTTTCTATTAGTAGAAAGTCACCTTCGTTATCTTCAATTATCAATATTTGCAACGGTGTATCCATTGATATTAATTAGTTGGTAAATTAACAATATTGAGCCAAAAGCTTTCAATAGCAGCAATTACTTTCAAAAATGAATGCAAATCAGAAGGTTTACTAATATAACAATTTGCCCCTAATAGATAACATTCTTTGATATCTTTATCGCTTATAGAAGTACTCAGAACTACCACAGGAATCAATTTAAATCTTTCATCGTTTTTTATAAAAGCTAAGACTTCTTTTCCATCAAGCTTGGGCAAGTTAATGTCTAATAAAATCAAATCTGGAACTGAAGAATTAGAGAATGTACCCTTTTTGTTTAAGTAGTCAATCGCTTGTTCACCATCAGTTACTCTTGAAATTTTGTGAACTTTATTATTTTCTTGAATAGCTTCCATAGTTAAAATCATATCACCATCGTTATCCTCTACTAATAATATATGGTGTTGTAACTTCATGACTTATAGTTTTGGAAAACTAAAAAAGAATTTACTGCCCTTACCCTGAGCTGATTCAACCCAAATTTTTCCATTAAATCTATCTACAATTTTTTTACAAATAGCCAAACCAATACCTGTACCGCTATATTCATTTTTACTATGCAACCTTTGAAAGATTACAAATATTTTTTCGAAAAATTTAGGATCAATACCAATACCATTGTCACTCACACAAAAAGTATAATCCAATTTAGATTCAACACATGTAACATGAATTTCAGGAGGGGATTCACTCTTATATTTTAGTGCATTACCAAGTAAATTTTGAAACAGTTGGCTTATAGGTGTTTTATCGGCCATTATTAATGGCAGTTTTGAAGTATAAATAATACCACCTGATTCAAACAATTTATTTTTGAACAATATTTTTAGGTCATCCACTATTTGCTGAGTATCTACAGGCTGAAGAGCAATAATAGTGCTACTAACTCTTGAAAACTGTAATAAGTCATTAATTAGTCTCTTCATTCTATCCGCTCCGTCAACAGCCAAATGAATATATTTATTACCTATTTCATCTAGCTGATGTTCATATTTTTTTTGCAACAATTGCAAAAAGCTACTAACCATCCTTAATGGTTCTTGTAAATCGTGAGAAGCTATATATGCAAACCTTTCCAATTCTAAGTTCGAATTGATAAGTTGCTCGGCCCTCTTTTCAAGCTTGTCATTTAAGCTTTTCAAAACCATTTCAGTTTCCTTCTGAAGGGTGATGTCTCTGATTGAGCCTATCATCCTTACGGGAACAAGTTTTTCATTACGTGTTAGGTAACCTTTTTCATATAAATAGGCATATTTTCCATCCGACTTCTTGAACCTATAAGAGTTAGTCCAAAACAATTCAGTAGAGTGGTATAGAAAATTATCTAACCAATCTTTAGTATTAGAAATATCATCTGGATGAATTCTTTCAGTCCAAACATTCAAATTATTTGCATGAGAATCATCAGATAAGCTTATTAAATTTTTAAGCCCTTCACCAGTTCTGAAAACTATATCCTTTTTTATATTCCAATCCCAAATAATGTCATTGGTAGCTTTTGTGACAAAATTATAACGCTCGTTTATTTCTAATATCTCTTGTTCAAAGGTTTTATTTTCAATAATTATTTTTAAAATATTAACTACTTTAAATATGATTTTTTCCTCTTCAATAGAAGGCACTTTCTTTGTATTATAATAAATAGCAAAAGTTCCAAGTACAGTGTCAGAATTATTTATTATTGGATAAGACCAATACGACTTTAAATTATTTCGAATTGCCGCTTCTTTAAAACCTTTCCAAAAGATCTCTTTTTCAATATCACTAACAATCACTTTTTGTTTGCCAAATGCCGCAGAGTCAAAAGCTCCATTTTTGGAACCAATCTCAACGTCCTCAAAAATATCGAGAAACTCTTTATGCAAATTCGGGGCAACCCAACAATGTAATTTGCTATCTTCCAGTCGCATTACTGAACAAATCATTCCTGGATGAAGCTTTTCTATTTCAATTAAATAAAACCTTATAGATTCTTCAAGTGCCGTATCAGGAAGTGCATTTTTTTCTAATACTTCTTTTTCCAATTGCTCTAAATCCAATATCTTTTTGGCTTGTGTAATATTTTTGAAATAAATAGATAACCCCATTTCTGATGGATACGCACTAATTTCTAAATGAAGATTTAGTGGTGGATAAAATTGTTCAAAATGCATAGCAGAATTAACTGTCATTGCTTCCAAAAGATTTTGATAAAATTTAGTTCCTCTTACTGCAGGAAAGAAATCAGTGAGTTTTTTTCCAACAATATCATTTCTTTTTACCTGAAGCATTCGTTCCGACTCTTTATTCCAATAGGTAACAATCCAATTTTGATCAAGTGTTAGAAACCCATCAGTAATACTTTCAAGAATGCTATTTTTTTCTTTTAATGCAATTTGTATTTCTTCTTCCGCTTTTTTTCTATTATTTATAGATCTAAAGAAAATGGAAATCCCTTCTTCAGTTGGATAAAAACTTTCTTCATACCAACTAGAGAAATCTTTAAAATATATTTCAAAATGCATAGGTTCTTTTGTACGCAATACATTTTGAAAATTTTCATAGAAAAGTCCTTCACCTAAAAAAGTGTAAATATCAAAAATATTTTTTCCAACCAACTCAGCTGAAGACTTTTTTAACAATTTTTGTGCAGGTGTATTGAGATATGTAAAATTAAATTGATTGTCTAACGCATAAAAGCAATCTGAAATACTATCCAGAATGTTTTCTCGCTCCAAGTCCATCTTTTTCTTTTCAGTGATATCCTTGGCAACTGCAAAAACAACGCCCTCATCCGGAATAGGCACAGCTGTCCAAGAAAGCCATATCACTTTTCCAGACTTTGATAAGTATCTGTTTTCGTAGTCAAAAATATCTACCCCTGAAAAGATATCAGGCTTCTTTGTATCAACAGTGTCTTTTGATGGTTCAAAAATAAAGTCATTCGGTTTAGCATTTAACAATTCCATTTCCGAATAGCCCAACAAATTGCAAACAGAATGATTTACTTTTTTGAAATATCCATCTAATCCTACAATACACATTAAATCAGGAGACAATTGAAAGAATCGATTCAATTCGTCTTCAGCCCTAGAT
>JANOYH010000049.1:0-16934 GCA_031428775.1 Bacteroidota bacterium | reverse complement strand
ATCATTTAGGAATTGGTAAGGCTGTGAATAAATCAACTTTATCAAGGGCAAATGAAAAAAGAGATTGGCACATTTTTCAAGATTTCGGAATCAAATTAATCGAACAAGCTAAAACGTTGTATGAAAAAGATAACCAACTAGAGATTAAACTTAAAGGGGGCATATTCGCTTTAGATTCAACTACAGTAGATCTTTGTTTAGAAGTTTTTATGTGGGCACGTTTCGTTCAACAAAAGCTGCAATAAAAATCCATACATTACTTGATTTGAAAACATCAATTCCTGAATTTATTTTTATTTCAGAAGGGAATGTTCACGATGTTAATGTGATGGATTTAATTCCTATTCAAAAAGGTAGCTATTACATAATGGATAAGGCTTACGTTGATTTTGAGAGGCTATATAACTTAAAGCAAGACAAAGCATATTTTGTTGTTCGAGCCAAAGAAAACCTACAATTCAAACGAGTCGAATCAAGACCTAAAAACAGTAAACTAGGAATATTATGTGACCAAAATATTTTACTAACCGGAATTAAAAGTAGCGAACGATATCCAGAACCATTAAGACGGATAAAATTTTATGATTCAGAATATGATAGAACTTTTGTTTTCTTAACAAACAACTTTAAGATAAATGCCGAAACAGTTACACAACTTTATAAACAGCGATGGGGCATAGAATTGTTTTTTAAATGGATCAAACAGAATTTAAAGGTTCAATCATTCTGGGGATTTAGTGAGAATGCAGTAAAGACCCAGATATGGGTTGCTATATCAGTTTATGTTCTTGTTGCAATTGCAAAAAAGAAACTTAAATTGACACACAGTCCTTACGAAATCATTCAATACATAAGCATAGCACCCTTTGAAAAACGATCAATCCATGATGTGTTTATAAACAATGAAAATCAAGATGTCAAAGTACAAAACTGTATTCAATTGAAAATCATATAATTAAGACGCAACGCTAGTGAACTATGACAACAAAACTTCAGCAGGAATATTTAATTCTTGGTGAAAAAGTTTTGCCAACTCCAGTGTAAGTGGCTTCTTCTTATTCAACAATGCAGACACGTATCCTTTACTCCCAAATTTACCAACTAAGTCTTTGTTCTTTAAACCAATCTCATCCATTCTAACTCGAATGGCATCAATGGGATCTGGCATAGGAATGGAATATTTTGCATCTTCATATTGTTTGATCAATAAAAGTGCCACTTCTACTTTGTTGCCATCTGGGGTATTGGGTTTTACTTTCTTATCGAACATAGCATCAACCCAATCTAAGTAGGCATCATAATGTTTCTTCGTCTTAATCAATTTTAGTTCCATAGTTATTTCTTTTTGTACTGAATCGTTTCCACGTTAATCTTATCATATTCAGTATGTGTTCCAAACCATTTTATTTGTACCGATTTAAGCTCATTAAAATTCTGGTACCCTGTTAAAATAAGTTCATGATACCATACAAAAAGGGCCGTTGCTGCAACTGGATATTTCTTACAATATTCCAACAGAGTTCTTCTTGTGATGATGTTAAACACAAGGCAAATGTACTAATTGTTTTCTATTAGTAAACTTTATATAAATAGATTTTAGTTCAATTATTTCCCAAAAATTTTGCAGCAACCTGTGCAGCAACAACTCATTCTGCTACACACTTACCTACACGATTTTTGAATTAATCAATTGATTATCAATTCCTATCAATGAGAGGAAAAAGTAGAAAATTTATTTCGATATTGAAAATTGGCTTTGTAGCTACAATGTAATAACTTCGTTAGATGAGATTAAAAGTAATAGATATTGGTAACAGCAAAGGGATCCGTTTTCCTCAAGCATTAATTCTACAATATAATCTTACAACCGAGATCAATGTGGAATTAAAAAAGGATGGTATCATGATTACACCAACACAAAAACCTCGTGCTGGATGGGAAGAACAGTTCAAACAAGCAACAAGTAAAATTTCATCCGAAGAAAAAAGTTGGATGGATACTGGTAATAGTTTTGATGAGGAGGAATGGACATGGAAGTAAAACGGACAGAAGTTTGGTTAGTTGAACTTAATCCTACCGTTGGCAGTGAGGTAAAAAAAACTCGCCCATGCATGATTGTATCACCCGATGAAGCAAACAAATACCTAAATACAGTTACCATTGTACCATTAACTGCCACATTTAAGTCCTACCCTTCAAGAGTTAATTGTTCATTTGATGGTAAGGAAGGTCAAGTGGCAGTTGACCAAGTTAGAGCCGTGGATAAATTAAGATTGAAAAAGAAATTGGGTTTGTTAGATAAACGAACCGTTGAGGATGTCTTCCAAGTATTACAGGATTACTTTTCATTTTAATAAATTTTCACACGGTCAGTCGAGAAAATCATTTCCTTCCAAATTACAGGAAGTTCGGAGGCCAAAACCACCATTCTTTTCAATTCATCCCCTCAGGTACCACCTCCTAACCTTTCGTATTTAGACTAAAGGTGCGTATGTATTTAACGATTGAAAATCGTACCATATTTCAGTTGAAAATCGTACCACTTGTACTTGCTAAGGCTTCATTGCTTATTACAGAAATACCAGATAATTTATTTCTCTCTAAAAACATTAAAAAACAAGCAGCTGCAATTCTTTTATTCCACATACTACGTATTGAAAAATTAAATAAGGATTATGACAACAAAACTTCAGCAGGAATATTCAACTCTTGATGAAAGAGTTTTGCTAATTCAAGAGTGAGTAGTTTTTTCTTATTCAACAATGCAGACACATAACCTCTACTTTATTACCATCTGCTGTGTTGGGTTTTACATTCTTATCATATTCAGTGTGTGTTACAAACCACTTGATTTGTACCGATTTAAGCTCTAAAAATTCTTGTACCCTGTTAAAACAAGTTCTCCCGAGTGCTCGGGATTGGCGAGAACACTACTCATTTTTAAGGCTTATAAGTTTTTGCTTGCAAGGTCTTTTGTACATCTATTGGCAGCTTAGAAAGCAAGTCGTAGGTAGTTGACTTTTCAATGGCGTCAACTGTAGTGATGTATTTGGTCCAATCTGTGTCAATTACATTGTCATTTGGCGTGTCAATAGCCAAAATGGTAGTATTGGCATTAACCCTAGATAAATCACCATTACCTACAGGCAAAATCACGGCAATTTTCCAAACCCTTTTAGGCACTACTACTTTTCCATTATTGATTGTTTCAGCATATCCATTGCTACCTGTTCCACCTTTACCATAGCTACCCATAACAATATAGACTTCATACCCTTTTTGCATCTCTGCTCTTAAATAACTTTCCAATGAAGCCCATGCTTTTTGGTTGTTATTAGGTGCCTGAGGAATCATATTGGTCATTAAAAAAGTAGCAGAATTTGCTTCAAATGAACTGGTTCTATCTGCAGAGGGACAATTATGTCCACGGTCAAATCCTGAGCCGCTATAACTATTGCTTTGCACTTGATAGAAGTCGGATGGCATACCAGTAAAAGCAGCAAAATTATCTTGTCTTGGAGTACTCCCAACATTTGAAGCATCTAAATGCCAAGATACCCAGTTTGGCGTATTTCGAGAACTACTTTGTGATGTAGCAAAATATTTAAAATCAATCAGATAGTTTTCAATAGATACGCTATTGGTTACTGCATTAGAAGGATTTCCAAAAAGCATATTACTATTGTCACCGTCTGCTGGAGGAACGTCTATACCCGTTCCATTTGGAAACCCACGTCCCGCTGTTGGAGTAGATAAATATGCAGTATCAATTAAGTTATCAATTGGGTCATTAAATACAACACCGGGTTTACCAGCACCTATGAAAACGATATCATCAATATTTACCCTTGTTGTTCCAATCTTTCTGATTTGAAATCTTACTGGTTTGGTAGCAGTTATTTTAAAGGAATCGGTAATAAATGTTTTACTGTTGGTGCTTAAATTGGCGCCCATCTGAGTATAGGTAACTCCCTTATCGTCTGAGATCCAAACGCTGATTTCAGAAACCGCATCAGTACCATATTGTGCATGGGTAATTTTAATCATGGTGATACTATCAATATCATAGTTCATACCAATCTTACCTGTTCTCAATCGTACCGACTGCAAATCATTCTTGATATCGGCTGCTAATTTTCCCAATAATGCGTCATCAAAAGACCAAGAACCCGTTTTGATACTTGCATCTCCAATTGCATAAGCAGCTTTGGCGCCCATTTCAAAGTCTTCTTTGATAATATATTTTGCAGGTACATGTACAAAAGGAATAATGGGGTCATCAACGTCTACTTTTTTGGTACAACCAATCAAAGACATGGTGATAATAGCAGCTAATACTATCTTTTTCATTTCATTAGGGGTTTGAGTAACAGTAAAACAAAACCGAAACTATAACATAAAATAGTATGGTTGTCTATTGATCATAAAATGTTAATAAGGAAAACTGTCTTTTAGGTGACTTCATTCCAATTGTAGAAAAGAAAATAAAACATATTTTGAAAATATCAATATTGCATATAACCCAATCAATTCAAATCAGGATTCAATTTGGAATTAATTATTTGAACTTCTTTTCCATTAAATACATATAAACAGATTCGATAATTCTTTGCATACCCCGGTGCTTTAAAACTAACACTATTACTTTCGCCCAAATATTTCATTGACAAGGGATTCCCATAAACGTCATTTTTAACTAACACCCAAGTGAATTCTAATTGATGCAGATCTTGCATCATTTGCCATTGATTATTCTGACGTATAACAGCATGGTAGCTTAAATTAACATTGGGCAAAATGGTAGTGGCTGGCAATAGTATGTTGATTTCAGGGAATTCAATGGGTGTTTTGATCCCTTTCCAATAATTACGCAATAACGATAGCTCAAATTTATTTCTTCCAAACTTATCGTTTAGTCCATCAAATGTTACAAAATTCTTTGTTTCTTCATCTCGCCATCCAGCCATAAATACTGCTTTTTTTGTAGTGGGATTTTTAAGGTATTCCATTGCCCTTATTTTACTATAAAACCAAGGAACCCTCAATTGATTAATCTGAATAATACCATCGGATTGATTTTCTACAACCAATCCAATCTACATAATTTGAACCAGGAAAATAATCATCAATTACTTCAGGATGCCATGGATTCCATACCCATATAACATTTATTACATTGTTTCTGTTGAAGTAATCATGCACATATTTCCAAGCATCTTTAAATTCTTCTGCAGTATTAAATCCTGTTTGTGACCATGGGTAACTTGGATTATCCGCTTCATGAGCAAAGCGCAAATATACTGGTCGATTTAGCGACTTGATCTGTTTTGAAAATTGGTCAATATACGCATCATACGCTCCATCTTTGATTCGTAGAAAAACGTTTTTATCTTTTTCTTCTGAACCATATTTATTTGTCTTTACAAATAAATTTTGCCATGGTTCCCATCTAATCATTGGGATTGAATTATTTTGATAAACGGAATCTAATAGCTTGAAAGGCAAAAAACATTGTTGTTGATCTCCCCATGAAACATACAATGAAACAATATCAAAATGCATTCTCTCTTTCTTTTCTTGATCAGCAATGAGATGATAAGCCGACAATCCTCCTGTCTTTTCTGGAGCAAATATTCCAGATAAGAGCATACCCTTTGTATATTTTATAGGTAGCTTACGGGAAAAACTTGGATATAGGAATTTCAAAATTCCAAAAAAGATGGATCTCTGTATTGGGAGTCTGCCATAGTTTCTCCTATAAAAAATCACGAGGGTGTTACAACGCATTTTTTGGCTATCAAAGAAGATATCACAGAACGAAAATTGATAGAAGCTAAATTGCAAAAAATAGCCTGGAAACAAAGTTATGAAATCAGGGGCCCTTTAGCTACACTAATGGGAATTGTTACTGTCATGAATTATGACATTACACTGGACGAAACATTAACTATCCATTTCATATTTACAAATAAAATGGCATTAAGGCTTACTAAATAAATGCCGCTTCTTCAATTGATGTAATGCCATAACTGCAATCACAACAAATAGTATTCCTACCATTCCTTCTGTTAGTAACATGATTTTGCTATTATATTGATCGTGCGCCCATCCCACAAAAATTGTCATATACATCACTGGAATATTGCCAATAGAGGATAGCAACGAATACTTGGTGGCTACATTTTTTTGCCCAATTGAAAATAATATGACTGCTGTAAATGCGGCATTGATCAAACCAATACCAAATGTATAGGCAAGAACGCCACAGATATATACCCAAGGTTGATAAGGCATGATAGCCATTCCCATAGTAATCAAGGCACATATAGATCCAGCTACAAAATAAGCCAACCAAACACCCTTTTTATCTGCCATATAACCGCCCACTACACATCCAATAGCACTTACAGCCCCACTCATGATGCCAGTTACCAATGCTACAGTATCAGCTCCAACTTTCCAGTCAGTGGCAATGGCTGCCCAAACATTAGCCGCAGCACCTGTTCCAATGGGCATGAGAATTAGTGCCATTGCAAAAATGGCAACAGGTACTTTAAATAAAGCAATTAAGTCTTTTCCAATAACCTTAATTTCTTCAATTATTATTTTTGCTTTTTGGTGTTCAATGTCTTTAATTACTATGATCACCAATGACGACAATATAGATAAGGAACAAATACCCAATCCTGCTATTATTACCGAATAGTGAACAGCTAACCACAATCCAACACCTCCCCCAATACCAACACCTACAAGCACTCCGGCTTGGTACCATCCTGAAGCTTTTCCTTTATGCTGTTCCTCAATACGTTTCGCCATAAAAGCATTGGCAGGTAATAAAGTAAAAGTTCCTGCAACTTGAGAAAGAAAAACTAAGATGGAAAGTATTAAACTATTTTTTTCAGTAAGCTCTGCAAAACATAAAAGCATTAATGTTGACATACTAATGGCTAATCCAATCCAATACCATTTCTTTAAACTTAGTGATAGGTCAACTATAGGACCCCAGAGAAATCGCCATACATTGGCAAAAACAGATAAGGAAACAATAGCCGCTGTTGTTGCTACTGAAAATCCATGTTGTGTTAATAAAAAAGGTAATGCAACGGTAACAAAGCCTTGACTCAGGCCTTGGGGAATCACCAAAAAGAAAATATAAAATGGTTTTGTGAAAGCCTTGTCTGTCATTATGGGAATTCAGGACAATGAATAATTCTTTGAATATAAAGAAACTATTTTGTTTTTTTTTTCTTTGCCCACAGGTATTCCCACCGTTAAATAAAGCCATCCAATTTATTTCGCAGTATAGAAAGTAGGTCCACAATTGGATAAATTTAAAACTTATACCCAACACTTAGTCCAAACCAAGTAATCCAACCAGGTTCTGTAAGACCTATTAAAGGATCAAAACCAGCTCTAAAAGTTACCCCGTTTTTTAAAGGTTGATACCGATATGCAACACTAGGAACTAGTAAAGAGATTTTTTCGCCTGAAGAAAAATTGCCCGCTTCTGAAGCATACGTATAACCAAGTCCTGTTTCAAAATAATTGGGGGCTTTCCCTATTAAATAATTGAGTCCGATGGGTAATGCAAAAAAGCCTCCTTCACTTCCACCTAAAAACATGCCACCAACACGCATTCCTAATCCTTTTTGGCTTTTTGTAAATCTAAAATCATAGTTAACCGAAACAGCAATACCATTTCCACCAAGTTCCAAATAGATATTTTTAGCATTCTTATTGACAGTACTATCTTTGGTTGCATTTTGAGCAATGCAATGATAGGAGATGAAAGTGCCTATAATAATGATGATTGTATGTAGTCTCATAGCTAATTTTCATATAAATTTAGTCTATTTTGCAAATACACTATTTCAGATTGCATTTTTTTTATTTTATCTAGTAACTGCGTGACAACGTCAATACCTTGCAGATTGATTTCCAGCTCCCTATATAGTCGAATTAGTTTTTCTGCATTTTCAATTTGGTTGATGCACAGGCAACTTATTTCTTGATAATTTGAAATCTCTAAGAGTCCATATTCCCCAAATGAACTGATTACAGAAACCTCAACTCCATGCTCTTGACAAAATATTTCTATTGGGATAAAATCTTGGAATTCCATATGCCGTAGTTTTATTGAGCTGATTTTTGAAGTTCCTTAAATAATTCTTGCTGTTTTTCTGTTAAGTTTTTGGGAATTTGAACATGGTAGGTTACAAACAGATCCCCAAACTCATTTTCTTTTTTATAAACAGGAAATCCTTTCCCTTTTAACCTTAATTTAAGGCCATTTTGTGTTTCAGGATTTATTTTTAATTTGATTTTGCCACTTAATGTTTCAATCGTTTTCTCTCCTCCTAATACCGCTGTATACAAATCAAGATCAACAGTTATATAAAGGTCATTTCCTAAGCGTTTAAATTGGGCATTATTTGGAATAGAAAAGCTGATTAACAAATCGCCATCTGGCCCACCATTGGCACCTTTTCCACCATATCCCTTTAATCGAATGGTCTGTCCATTTTCTATCCCTGCTGGAATGGTGATGCGAACATTTTTATCTTGGATTTTTAAAGTTTTGGAATGAGTAATATATGCTTCGTTTAGCGTAACCACTAAATCAGCATTAAAATCTTGTCCCCTGAATTTTGCTTGACGATGCTTTTGTTCTCCAGAATTTCCAAACATAGAATTAAAAAAATCTGAAAAGTCTGCAGAATCAGCTCCTCCAGCAAATTGTTGTCTACCTTCATTAGGCGATCTATGTTGCGATTGCCTTGCCTTTTCATACGCTTCCCCTTGTTCCCAATGTTCTCCATATTGATCGTATTTTTTCCTTTTTTCGGGATCACTCAATACTTCATTGGCTTCATTTAATTGTTGAAATTTTTTCTGTGCTTCTTTGTCATTCGGATTTAAATCTGGATGCAATTTTCTTGCCAATTTTCGATAGGCCTTTTTTATTTCATCCTCCTTAGCCTCTTTTTGAATCCCCATAACAGAATAATAATCTACGAACGACATATAGCTGAGTTAATTTGTATTTAAATTAAGTGAATCAGGTTCACCAGTTTGCATAAGTTAGACTTATTTGCATTCATATCGTATGATATTTATCATTAGTTTTAACAACTAATATTTCTGCATGAATAGAAGAAAAGTATTGGGGTTGATTTTTGTTGCTGGCGGAACCACTGTTATGGGTATTGGTGGATTTAAGTTGTTTCAGTTAAACAAGACGCCTGACCTTAGTTACTTAGACCATAAAAGGGACTTATTAGCAGCCTTAGCCGAAACAATTATTCCAGCAACCAATACCCCAGGCGCTAGGGAAGCAGGTGTGGGTGATTTTATCTATTTGATGATTAATGACTGTACCGACAAAAAAACACAAAATAAATTTTTAGATGGTATCAAAGAATTAGAAGATTACTGTTCCATACATTTCAATAAAAGCTATCCTAATTGCGCCGAAGCTGATCAGATACTTGTAATGAAACATTTTCAACAAAAAGGAAAACCGATGGGCGGTATTTTTGGAAAGGCACAACATAAGTTATTGGGGAAATCCTTTTTTACATCACTCAAGGAAAATACGGCAAAGGGTTATTGCACTTCTGAATTGGGTGCTACTAAAGGTTTAGTTTATGTAGCAAATCCTGGATCTTTTAAAGGTTGTGTGGATCTAGTAAATGGACAAAGAACTTGGGCCACTAAATAATTTCGCAAGCAAAAAATAATCAGTAGTTCATGCAAACATATGATGCAATTGTTGTTGGTTCAGGTATAAGTGGAGGATGGGCAGCTAAAGAACTTTGTGAGAAAGGATTGAAGACATTGGTTTTAGAGAGAGGCCCAAACGTAGAACATATCAAAGATTATCCAACTGCCACTTTAGACTCATGGCAGTTTAAACACCACTTGTTTAATACAGAAAAAGATAGAGCAGAAAATCCTGTTCAAAGTAAGGCTTATACTGAAGCAACCAAACACTTTTATGTAAACGACAAAGACCACCCCTATATACAAGACACCCCTTTCAGTTGGATTAGAGGATACCAAGTTGGCGGAAGGTCACTCACCTGGGGTAGACAGTGCTATCGATTGAGCGATCTTGATTTTGAAGCAAATGCTAAAGATGGTCATGCTGTTGATTGGCCCATCAGGTATCGAGATATTGCACCATGGTACAGCTATGTAGAAAATTATATTGGCATTAGTGGCAAAGCAGAAGGGCTACCTCATTTACCAGACGGTAATTTCCTGCCACCTTTCGATTTCAATTGTGTTGAAGATGATTTTGCAAAAAAAATCAAAAAAAAATACAATGATAGGATTGTTACTGTGGCAAGGATTGCTAATTTAACAAGGGGATGGAATGGAAGAGGTCCCTGCCAATCTAGAAACCTATGTGATAGGGGTTGTCCATTTGGCGGCTATTTCAGCAGTAATGCCGCAACCCTGCCATCGGCTTCTTTAACAGGAAACCTCTCTATTTTGCCCAATGCAATTGTTTCTGAACTGATTTATGATAATCAAAAAAATAGGGTCACAGGTGTTAGGGTTATAGACAGCACTACAAAAAACAGTACAGAATATTATGCCAAAATCATTTTTTTAAACGCATCCACCATTGCAACTGCTGCAATACTTTTAAAATCAATTTCAAAAAGATTTCCAAATGGATTGGGTAACGAAAGTGATCAGGTAGGTAGGAATCTGATGGATCATTTTACGTTTTCAGGTGCTAAAGCCGAACACCCAGGCCTGAAGGAAAAATATTATTACGGTAAACGACCCAGTGGCATTTATGTACCCCGCTTTCAAAATACAAACCCAGAAACAATGCGCAAGGAATTTGTTCGCGGCTATGGCTATCAAGGAATTGGAGAAAGACTAGATTGGAACGAAAATAGTAAAATTGACGATTTTGGCATTTCCTATAAAGAAAAATTAACTACTCCAGGCCCATGGACAATGATATTGGGTACTTATGGTGAAACGCTACCTTACGAAAACAATAGGATTACACTCGATAAAGAAAAACAGGACCAATGGGGCCAACCCATCCTACATATCTCTTTTAAATACGGTGCAAATGAAGACGCCATGAGAAAAGATGGAATCAAATCTGCAGAAGAAATGCTATATGCTGGTGGTATGAAAAACGTTTCAACTTTTGATTATAGAAATACTCCTGGTTCGGCTGTACACGAAATGGGGACTGCAAGAATGGGTAGAGACCCTAACACATCCGTAATAAATGGAAACAACCAATTACACGAAGCAAAGAATGTATTTATTACAGATGGCAGTTGTATGACCTCTTCAGGTTGTCAAAATCCTTCTTTAACTTATATGGCATTAACTGCTAGAGCTTGTGCTTTTGATTTTGCTTTACTTTAATTGAAAAATAATAATTTATAATTATTTATACGTGTTACCAATCACCGTTGTAGGTTTTGCTAGGTTCAAAAAAACGCCAGGTAAGGGCACAGGAAAGAAGTTCTTACCCACGTTATTGGTTAAAGTAACTTTTCCACCCATAAATCCATATTCGTAATTATCTATAAAATTTGAAGCGAAATCTGTAAAACGATTGGTATTTAAATTAGAACAGATATTGTCTGAAACCACCAAATTACCCGAAGTTGTTTTGCCGGGAATATTAAATTCTTTAAACTCTTGGAATTCAAAAGCGGAATATTTTAAAGACCCATTACATATGTTTTTATAGTAGTGAGAGGTCTTAATGGTGCTCCCAAAACTTACTGCCCATTTAGCAGCAAAATGTCCTTGTATATTATTTACCGTATTGTTATGCACTTCTGCATTTCCAATAAATAAAAAGAGGCGATTATCATTGGTTAAATTAAGGTTAACACTATCTATCGTATTATTAAAAACGAAAGCACTATCAATTGCACTAAAGAAAAACATAGTGCCTGGATTTCCACCTTTCCATTTACAACCAGAAATCTCAAAATTCTTTACTAGATCAATCACTTTTTGACCAGCTGCATTAATACCTTCCCCAAAATTTCCACCGCCATCACAATTAATAAAATTGCAATTCCTGATGGCCGAATTTTTTAAGAAAACTGTTTGTTCTGTGCCATCCCATACGATGCCTGCAGTAGCCGCAAACCCTTGCGCATTATTCATAAATGTATGATTCTTCAATACCAAACTTTCCGTTTTCCCATTGATATACATTTGCTTATACCCGTTATTAATAGTTGTTCCGCCAGTTACCAATACATTGGTCAGGTTATTTAAACTCAACACATTATAAAATCCAGGCTTTGTTTTGTTTAACCCATCTAGTATAACCCCCGTTAGTTGAACGGTTACATTTGATAAATTTTCTATGGTAATACCAGATCCTTTATCATAAGTGCCAGGCTTTACAATAATGAGCGTTCCTGCTTTATAGGTGCTAGTAATGCCAGAAATGACAAGATTAGAATGGCCATCTCCTATATAAGCAGTATCAATAATAGGCGCTGGTTCTAAAGGAGGTAGTGCCCTAGGTTGGGGTGTAGCATCAATCTCTGACCTAGTACAGCCGATCAACATTAATGCAATAATTAATAACTGGTTTATTTTATTCACGGTTCTAATGTGGAAATGCGAAGTTAGGAAATAGAAAAATCATTCATGAAAACATTAACGCATTTTAAATAAATTTATTATCTATTCACCACAAGGAATTTCTATTTAATTGATTATGTGGTGATTGTAAAATGTAGACAAATAGCTACACCACCAATTCTTAAAGAAAACTGGGTGTCGCTACAGCTGAGTCCGATGTTTAATTTTGGTGAAAAGGGATACGTACATAAAATTCGGTTCCCCTTTCTGCACTTGCAAAGAAAGTATTCATTGATTCAATATTAGGGGTAAAGCTTGAGCGCTTTTGTACTGAAATTCAACCTATAAAAGGTACAATTAAAAGTTTGGATTCTGTCAAAATATTGTTAGCCCATATTATAAAGACCTTCTTAACTTTCAATTTACACTCCCTTTAGATAAAGTAATTTCTTTCCATAGTTTAGCAGGTTTATCCATGTTTTTTCTTCCGCCGCCAATTGGTGCTCCAAATGAAATTCCTATACCCCCTCCACTGCCATAAGTACCCATTCCCATGCCAACACCTACAGAAACCCCACTGCCATTACCTGAACCATTACCAGCCAATTCAGGCAAACTCTCTATCAGCATTCCAATGGCCATACTATTTCTGGTTAAAGTGTTAATTTCATTTGCACTTAGAATAGATAATAAAGGGATACTTACCTCATACACTAGTTCTTTGTATGAATTGATTCCAATGGCTAACTCTACACCTGCTTTATTTGGCTTTCCATAGTCGTAGTTTTCAACAATTTTTATTTGTTTAAAACCAAACAACGAATAGTCTTCTACATTGGTTAATGCCATTCGGTTATTCTGTAGCAGTTCCTGTTTGTCATTTAGCATTTTCCCATCTTTGACCACTCTATTTCCTGTTGGAAAACTTATGGCAGCAGATCCAGATGCTTGTTTTACCCCAGGTGTATTGATATAAACCGTTAGACCTGCCCGCAAAATGCGTTGAATAGTATTTGAATTATTTGAGTTTAGCATGATATACAAATTATCAAGGTCATTGGTTATTGAATATTGTAATCCCATTTGCTCGTCTTGATAAGTAAGGGGCTTTATCCAGTCGCCATCGTCTCCATTAATTGATAAGGTATCATGTTGCCAGTGTAAGACTGCCACACTATTACTCTGTTGCGCGGAATTGGAAGTACCACAAGCAACTATCATTAACCATCCAAAGAAACTCATGCCAAATGATCGCATAAAAAATTCATGATTGAATTCATAAAAATTGATAAAAGTTGCCTATCAACAGAATACAATTATTCTTTAATTGATCTCCCGCAAATATATATTCCGATAAGCCACATAGGTACCGTGTGCTTGTAACTCTATTTGCTCTTTTGCAAAAATGGGTTGCTTCCGATCCCAATAGTTTTCCAATACAATGCCATCAGTAACCAATATACCATTTAAATAAACGGTCACTTTTTCGCCCTTCATAATAATATGAAAATTGTTCCATTCGCCAATCTGATTGTCGGCTACAACTGTTGGTTTACTTTGGTTTTTTTGGTTATTGTATAAGCCGCCAGATCCTACTTGTGCGCCTACTTCTCTTCTACTAGTATCCCAGATCTGTACTTGCGGACTACCCCTCAAATAAATTCCCGCATCTCCTTTTTCCGTAATCTTCCAGTCCACAAATAATTCAAAATCGCCATAATGTTTTACTGTGGTCAGATTCTCTCCATGACCTGTAAATACCAACAGACCCTCTTTTGCCACCCAATCGTTTTGCGTTTTTTTATCAGACTGCAATTGAGCCTCTGTCAATTCCTTTTCGGTCATTTTAGCTCTACTGATTGGATTGCCTACTAGCCCTTTCCATCCAGTCAAATCTTTACCATTGAATATGCTAATGAAACCAATTTCATAAGGCATAGTTTTTAAATACGCCAACAATTGTGTGGAAAGTATGGCACTATCTTCTCCTTTCAAAAGTGGCAAAGATTTTTCTAATGTAGATCGCACTTCATTACCTACTATTTTCTGATCAGTTAAGGCTAGTTTGGTCAAAATGATTGCAGCGTCATTACACAAAATCGGGTCGCTTAAATAGTTGCTGACAAACAAAAAACTTGTCACTGACGATATATGCGAAGCTGCTACCAAGAAGCGTTTTTTCTGGATACTATTCTTTGACGTATCCATTCCTTTTTGAATGGTCAATAGTTGTTGCGTGGCGTTTTGATTAAAATGGTTCCCGCCTGTCCATGTTTGGCTTTCATTAATAACTGGTAGCTTGGCTTGGGCATTCTCCAAAGCGGCTTCTATATCTTTTGAATTTGTTCCAGATGCTTTTTTTAGGGCTTTTTTCAATGCATTAATGGAAGCTTCTGAGTGGATGGTTGCAAGTGCCATGGATGCACTACTAGCATAATTTGCATCATTCAATAGTTTAGACAAAGGTTTTACGGAAATATCATCTCCCAATAAACCTAGCTGTTGAATAATGAGCGCTTTTGCGTAATACGTTTTTATAGCACCTAGACTTTCCACTAAATGAATGGATGCTTGCTTTTTTAATTGCGGATCTAAAGCAGCTGCATTGGTATAAGCATGCAACGCATAACTAGTTTTCAGTTTCAAAGAATCATTTTCCAACATCAATAAAAATGGCTTCCATTCTTTCTTCGACCAAGTTTGCATCACTGCAATGGCTTTATCTGACTCTTTGATATGCTGGTATGGAAATACACTGATTGTTTGAAGAATGTCTTCTTTTTGTGCAAATAATTGCATTGAGAAGCAGAAAGTGGCTATAATTATGAATACTTTTTTTTGCATGTGTTTGTTTTAATAATTAACTATTCCAAGGTGCACGCATGGGTGGGTTGATCATGCTATTGGCTTCTGCATCATTGATAAAAGTTTGTGTATCAGGATTGAATGCCAACGTTCTACCAAGCTGCAGCGCTATTTTACCCATATTAATTATGGTACATGAACGAAATCCATTGGATTCATTGAGCGCAAATGCTGTACGATGTTTTACCGAATCTAAAAAGTTGGTCACCTGTGGTATGGGATCTGGCATAAGTGCCAGTTTCTCTTTTAGATTTGGTATGGTTGATTTAAACCCTGCATAAAGTTTCCCATTGGGTCCTTCTATATAGGGTGTATTGGGTTCTTTTGCTTCTCCATCTAATATAATCTTACATCCATCAGCATAGGTAAAGATGATTTTTCTAAAAGTACCACAAGCATCATGGTGCTGTTGTTCTGCATCCACTTCTACTTTCACCGGACTGGTTTCATCCTTTCCCAAAAAATACTGTATAGGATCTATATAATGTTGACCCATATCGCCCAAACCTCCTCCGTCATAATCCCAATACCCCCTAAATGTTTGGTGTACCCTATGTGCGTTATAAGGCTTGAATGGTGCGGGTCCTAGCCAACGGTCATAGTCTAATGTTGCAGGCACGGACTGCGTTTCCAACATAGTTTTTCCCACCCAATAAAACTTCCAGTCGAAGCCCGTTGTTTTGCTCACGGTTACCGTCAAAGGCCATCCCAATAAACCAGATTCTACCAATTTTTTGATGGGTTTAACCGTTGTATTCATTCCATAAAATCTATCTTCAAAACGAAACCAAGTATTCAATCGAAACATATTACCATGTTGCTTAATGGCCTCTACCACTCTTTTTCCTTCCCCAATAGTACTGGTCATGGGTTTCTCACACCAAATGTCTTTCCCTGCCTTTGCAGCATCTATACTGATTATGCCATGCCAGTGCGGTGGTGTGGCAATATGTACAATGTCTACTTCTGAAAGAGCAATTAAATCGCGATGGTCATGAAAAGTTTTAACTCCCCCACCTATCATTGATGCAGCCTCTTGTAAGTGTGTTTTGTCCACATCGCAAATTGCCACAACCCTAGTCCCAGCATAGGGAATGTGCACCCTACCCATCCCTCCAACTCCTACAATACCCTTGGTTAACTGATCACTTGGTGCAATAAAACCCCTGCCAAGCACATGTCGAGGTACAATGCTGATCCCTGCTACAATGGTTGCAGCATTGCGTAAAAATGTACGCCGATTGTTAGTATTAGAGGTAGACTGCTTCATCAATGAATGATTATTTTTTTGATACTACAATTTAACACAAAATTCAGTTGCGATATTAAATGTATTTGATGTAGCTAAAAAGTGATAGCATTTTGATTTTCGAGTATCTTACAATAGAAATTATTTCTACTAATGGGTGAAGTGCCCATTTTTTAACTTCTATTAAACGGTTCAATATGTCGAAATTTTCCGGCTCCTTTGC
>JANOYH010000048.1:0-14142 GCA_031428775.1 Bacteroidota bacterium | reverse complement strand
CATTGCTGACCATTTAAGTTGTAGCATTGGTTTAGAAGATGCCAATAGCAAAGACTATTTGCCCTTGCATTTTTCACAAGATAATTTGTTTGAAACTACCTCTTCTATTGCAAAAGGAACGGGGTTTAAAATTGAAGTGAAAAACAATACAGCATGCTATGTTTATGTGATAGGAAAAGAAACAGATGGGTCTAGTTATGTGTTGTTTCCTTACCCTAGTAGAGAGGATCCAACCAAAACAAAGTTCTCGCCTTATTGCGGCATTACAGGTTATCGATTATTTCCCAAAGGGATGAAATTAATGGTGGATAGTGTGGGAAACCGCGACTATATGGCTGTAATCATGAGTAAAGACCCAATGAATGTGTTTGCCGTAAATGATGCGGTAAACAATCAACGTTCCATGGGATTTGTAAAAGCAGTGAATCAGGCAATCAAAAGAACATCTGTTGGTGCAATTAAATTTACGAGTAATGGAAAGACGATGGAATTCGAAACGCCTACCAATGATCAAAATGCAGTGGCTTGTATTGTGGCGATAAATAAAAATTAAATGCAAATAAGTTGATGAATACAAGCTTAAATTTATCATGAGCCAAAAATAAAATCTGTGAATAGACAATTTGAAAATTTTAAACAGACCATTACAAATCCGCTGAAGTTCAACTATTTTTTATTCAGAAAATTACCTTCTGCATTATTTGCTGGTTTGCGCATTCAGTATTTAGCTGAAGACAAAGCAGCAATTACCGTTTCTCATAAATGGTTTAATCAGAACCCCTTTCATTCCATGTATTTTGCCGTGCAGTCCATGGCTGCTGAAATGAGTACGGGTATGCTGGCATTTGGTCAAATACACCAAAGAAATCCTGTGGTGAGTATGTTGGTGGTAGGCATGGAAGCAACATTTCATAAAAAAGCTGTTGGTAAAGTTGTCTTTACTTGTTTAAATGGACTAGCCATTGCATCAGCCGTGGAAACAGCCATAAGTACTGGATCTGGTCAAACCATACGATGCTATTCTGTTGGAACGAATGAGTACAATGAAATGGTTGCTGAGTTCTGGTTTATTTGGAGTTTTAAACCCAAAACTGTAGTGTAATTATTTGAACTATTTAACAAATATCTGTACTAGCTTTAAGCAAATATTTTTTTATGAAGATCTGTTTTCATGGCGCAGCAAGAACGGTTACAGGTTCTAAACACTTAGTCACACTTGATTCTGGAATGAACCTATTATTAGACTGCGGCATGTTTCAGGGTCTTGGTAAAGAAACGGATGCGTATAACCGCGAATTTGGATTTGATCCGGCAAAAGTTGATGTAATGGTCTTATCACACGCACATATAGACCACTCCGGTCTAATCCCCAAATTAGTTGCGGATGGATTTTCTGGTAAGATCTTTTGTACACCGGCAACTTTTGCCCTTTCTGAAATTTTATTAGAAGACTCTGCAGAAATCCAAAGAGCAGATACTAAATTCATCAATAAAAGACGCGTGAAACAAGGGTTGCCTTTGTATGACCCACTTTATTCTGTAGACGATGTTGCGAATGCGTTGAAACTTTTTGAAACAGTAGAATATGAACAATGGAAAGAAATACTTCCAGGGGTGGAAGTATTTTTTACAGATGCTGGTCATATTATTGGAAGTGCTGCTGTTAGCCTGAAAATGACAGAAAAAGGAAAGACCAAACACCTCACATTTAGTGGTGATGTTGGAAGGTATCGCGACGTCATCCTGCGTTCACCTGCTGTATTTCCACAGGCCGATTATATTTTGCTAGAAAGCACTTATGGTAATAAGCTACACGATGAAGTATTTAGTTCTCCCGATAATTTATTGAAATGGGTGAAACATACTTGTGTAGTTAAAAAAGGAAAACTCATTATTCCTGCTTTTAGTGTAGGAAGAACTCAAGAAATATTATACGACCTCAATCAGTTGTCGCTCGAAAACCGACTACCAAAAGTGCCCATTTATGTGGATAGCCCATTAAGTAGAGAAGCTACCCAGGTTATCAAAAGCTTTCCCCAATACTTTAATAAGCGCATACAAAAAGTGATGGAGCACGACGAAGACCCTTTTGATTTTGAGGGATTAAACTATATTAAAACGGTTGATGAAAGTAAAGGTCTGAACTTATTAGCGCAACCCTGTGTAATCATCTCTGCAAGCGGCATGGCAGACGCGGGAAGGGTGAAACACCATATTATGAACAATATAGGGGGCGAACAGAACACGATTTTATTGGTGGGGTATTGCGAGCCTAGGTCGTTAGGAGGCAGACTAATGAATGGCGACAAAGAAGTGCGCATTTTTGGAGAGGAATATGAAGTGCGAGCAGAAGTGGGGTCTATGCGGAGTATGAGTGCTCATGGCGACTATGACGACCTTTGTCAATTCCTCAGTTGCCAAAATCATGACCAAGTTAAAAAATTATTTCTAGTGCATGGTGAATATGAAGTACAACAAGACTTTGCTAAACGCTTAGAAAGGAAAGGCTTCAAAGACGTGGAGATTCCAGATTTACACGAAACACATGTATTGGATTAGTTTCAATAATTCAATGTTGGATATTCCCGTAGTAAAATAGAAATATTATTATCACCATAGTACAGGATGCATTTTCTAAAAGATTGCTTATTTTAACGGCTATTTAAATAGAATGTAGCCATGTACAGAATAATAGTTGCTTTTTTTATAATAAACTTTACTCAAACAATTTCTTACGCTCAGTCAAACAAACTTTGGTACCAACAACCGGCTAAAACTTGGACAGAAGCTTTGCCTTTGGGTAATGGCAGATTAGGTGCCATGGTTTTTGGTGGGGTAAAAGAAGACTTGATTCAACTGAATGAATCAACACTTTGGTCGGGCGGTCCGGTTAAAACCAATGTAAATCCAAATGCAAAAAATGTATTGCCTCAAGTGAGGGAGGCCCTGAATCAAGGCGACTACAAAAAAGCGGAATCCCTTACCAAAAAAATGCAGGGATACTATTCCGAAAGTTATATGCCCTTGGGCGATTTAATCATCAAACAAAGCTATCCTGATACTGTTGTAAGTGGCTACACTAGAGATTTAAATATTAAAACTGCCATCAGTACAACTAGTTATGAAGTAGCCAATGTAAGGTATAGAAAAGAAATATTTTCTTCGGCAGTTGACCAAGTAATTGTGGTAAGAGTAACCGCTAGCAATACTGGGGCAATCAATTTAAAGATTAGTGCAAAATCTGTGTTAGAAAATCATCCTGTACAGTATACCAAGAATGAAATAGGATTGAAAGGAAGGGCACCAAGTTTTAACTATCCAAGTTATTTGCGCAATAAATTGCCTGCTTTTTCTTATATAGACTCAAATGGATGCAATGGTATGCGTTTTGATTATCGTATTAAGGTAATTAATAAAGATGGATCCATTATTTCTGATACTTCTGGCATACAAGTAAATGGGGCAACAGAAATTGTACTCTACATTAGCGCGGCAACAAGTTTTAATGGATTTGATAAATGTCCAGATAGTGATGGTAAAGATGAATCAACATTAGCAAGTGGTTATTTGGAAAATGCTGCTACTAAATCTTATGAAACATTAGTGCAAAGACATATCAAGGACTACCAACAATATTTTAATAGGGTTAACTTTATTTTAAATGAAGGTATAGAAACTGCAAATGCAAAAAAGCCAACCGACGAACGACTGATTGGCTATTTTAAGGGCGCAGATGACCCTTCATTAGAATCCATGTATTTCAACTATGGTAGGTATTTATTGATCTCCAGTTCTCGCGCAGGAGGCACTGCGGCTAACTTACAAGGGATATGGAACAAAGAATTCAAAGCACCTTGGAGTTCAAACTATACAATCAACATCAATACACAAATGAATTATTGGCCTGCAGAAATGACCAATCTTACAGAAATGCACGAGCCATTATTTAAGTTGATCAAAGACATATCAGTAACAGGTGCAGTTACTGCAAAAGAGTTTTATGGTATGAAAGGTTGGGTGGCACACCATAATAGTGATATATGGGGATTATCTAATCCTGTTGGCGATATTGGAAAAGGAGATCCTAAATGGGCCAATTGGGCCATGGGTGCCAACTGGTTGAGCCAACATTTATGGGAGCACTATCAGTATACGATGGACAAAGAATTTCTTATCAAAAATTATCCCTTAATGAAAGGCGCTGCCCTTTTTACGATGGATTGGATGGTGAAAGATAGTGCAGGCTTTTGGGTAACCATGCCATCTGTTTCTCCTGAGAACGATTTTATTGACAACAATAATATTAAGGGTAGTGTGTCAGTTGCTACAACTATGGACATGTCCATTATACGTGACCTATTTTCGAATACATTGGCAGCAGCAAAAATTGTGGGTGAGACAGATAAGAAATTCGAAGCTGAATTACGCGAACGATATGGAAAATTATTTCCATTACAGATTGGAAAAAAGGGAAACCTACAAGAATGGTATAAAGACTGGGAAGACGTAGATCCTCATCACAGGCATGTTTCGCAGCTTTTTGCATTGCATCCAAGTAATCAAGTCTCGCCAATATTTACTCCAGCACTTGCTACAGCAGCAAAGAAAACTTTAGAGCTAAGAGGAGACGAAGGGACGGGTTGGAGTCTTGCTTGGAAAATTAATTTTTGGGCAAGACTATTAGATGGTGATCATGCTTATTCATTGCTCAGAAATATTTTAAGGTATGTGAGTACCACTTCTACCAACTATTCAAAAGGTGGCGGATCATATGCCAATTTATTTGATGCGCATCCGCCTTTTCAAATAGACGGCAATTTTGGCGCAACATCAGGTATCACTGAAATGTTATTGCAGAGTCAATTCAATGAACTGCATTTATTGCCAGCCTTGCCTAGTGTATGGAAAACCGGAAGCATTAAAGGATTGAGGGCAAGGGGAGGTTTTGAATTAGATTTGCATTGGAAGGATAATCGTTTAAGTTCTGCAAAAATAATATCGTGGAATGGCGGAGTTTGTAGGGTTAGAACAGCCTATCCTGTAACAGTTAAATCTGTTGCAATTCAGAAAATCAACACAGTTGATGGATATTACCTGATTGAATTTAACACTAAGAAGCAACAAAGATATGAACTGCAGGCACTTTAATAAATCAGGAATGCTGGTGACTTTTTTATTGGTCATCCACGGATTGGCGGCACAACCAAGTATGGGGGTTGAAAAATGGCATGGCTTTCAAAAGAAAAGTTTTAAGATTGATACTACTAGTGCTTATATAGTGATACCAGAAAAACCATTGGAGGGAAATCCTTGGTTATGGAGAACCTATTCACCAGAATTTCATTTGGAGATTGATAGCATCCTTGTTACCAAAGGATTTCATATTGGATTTATAAATGTGAATAATAAAACCTTGTATGGTGCGCCCGAACTCATGAAAATCTGGGATCGCTTTTATCAGGTATTGGTAAATGAAAAAAGCCTCTCTCCAAAGCCTGCACTGTCGGGTGCTGTAAGAGGGTCTTTGTGTGAATTTGCCTGGGCTAAATTGTATCCGGAAAGAGTGAGTTGTATTTATGCGGAAAACCCTGTGGCAACTATTAAAAGTTGGCCTGGTGGGAAAATGAAAGGAGTAGGTGCGTCACTAGACCAGTGGAAACAACTGCTTTCTGATTATGGTTTTACAGAAGAGCAAGCATTGGCTTACCAAGACAATCCCAAAGATAATCTAGAAAAATTGGCGGCACAAAAAGTGCCTTTGTTTTTTACTTTTGGCTTAAAAGATTTATTGGTTCCTATGGAAGAGAATGCACTGGTTATTGCAGATGCATATATTAAGTTAGGCGGTCCTGTTATGATTTTTCCTATGACAAAAGGTAAGCAAGAACAGAACGGACACCATGTTACAATTGAACAACCAGAGGCAATTGCTGATTTCATTATAAGGGCATGGCAATCACAAAAGTAAACAGCTTGAAATAATGGACAAGAGTATTTTCATTAATCAATTTTGTAATTAACAAAATTCAGAATAATAATTGTTCAACCTTAAATTGATCAACGGTTGATTAATTTCTAAAACTTATATTTTGCATGGCATTACCTATAAAAGCATTTTTATTTGACTTAAATGGAACAATGATTGATGATATGTATTATCACAACAAAGCTTGGTTTAATATTTTGAATGACGATTTGGGAGCAGGATTGAACTGGGAACAAGTAAAGAGTCATATGTATGGAAAGAACACAGAATTACTGATTAGAATCTTTGGCGCAAACAAATTTTCAGCCGCAGAGATGGATGGTTATTCTATAGAGAAAGAAAAAAGATACCAGCAAGAATATCGGCCATTGTTGAAATTGATTGATGGGTTGGATGATTTTTTAGTGCAAGCCAAAGAGAAAAACGTTTTGATGGGTATTGGGTCTGCTGCCATTCCTTTTAATATCAGTTTTGTTTTAGATGGGTTAGACATTAGGCATTTTTTCAAGTCGATTGTAAGTGCAGATGATGTAGTTGATAGCAAGCCAGATCCAGAAACCTATTTAAAAGGAGCTAAAGAGTTGGGTGTATTGCCTGAAGAATGTATTGTATTTGAGGACGCCCCAAAAGGAGTAGAAGCAGCAATGTTGGCGGGCATGAAAACAGTGGTTATTACAACCATGCATGAAGCACATGAATTTATTGCTTATACGAATGTGATTGCTTTTATTAAAGATTATGCTGAGTTGGAAATGGATAAATTATTAAACGTAAATGAATGAATAAAAATTATTTGATCCTTTTTGGGTTCCTAGTTGTTTTAAAATTTTCAGAGGCGCAATCGCCCAAACTGTTGAACATAAAAGCCGATCAGCCTATTGCAGATATCGCACCCACAATGTGGGGCGTATTTTTTGAAGACATTAATTTTGGTGCGGATGGCGGTATTTATGCGGAGATGATTAAGAATCGTTCTTTTGAATTTGCAAAACCATTGATGGGATGGAAAGTTGAGCAGTTACCATTCTTTGAAGGCGCCGTTACTGTATTAAATAGGGCAGGAACTAATTTAGCGAACCCAAGATTTTTACGCATTGCATTAAACAAAGAAAAGCAACCTAAAATTTCCTTCATCAATGAGGGATTTAGAGGCATGGGAATTAAAGACAAGCTTCCGTATGAGTTTAGTTTTTTAAGTAGAACCCCTTCAGGTAATGCTACAATGCATATTGAGTTAGTTGATAGTAAAGGTCAAACTATTGGTTCTGCTGTTACAGAAATCAACAACTCAAAAAACGAATGGGAGAAGCAAACGGTACGTTTAATTGCAACTGCTACTGAGGCAAAGGGTAGTTGTAGAATTTGGTTAGAAGGGAATGCGGTGGTGGACTTAGACATGCTTTCCTTATTTCCAACAGATACTTGGAAAAATAGACCAGGAGGTATGCGAGCCGATATGATTCAATTATTAGCAGATATGAAACCTGGATTTGTTCGTTTTCCTGGTGGATGTATTGTAGAAGGATTCGATTTAAATAATCGATATCAATGGAAAAAGACAATCGGAGCAATAGAAGATCGTCAGTTGATCATGAATCGTTGGAATATTGAATTTGCAAATAGGGCAGCTCCAGATTATTTTCAAACATTTGGATTGGGTTTCTTTGAATATTTCCAATTATCGGAAGACATTGGCGCAGAGCCTTTGCCCATATTGAACTGTGGCATGGCTTGTCAGTTTAATTCGGCAGAATTTGTATTGCTAGACCAGTTGGATCCTTATGTACAAGACGCATTGGATTTAATTGAATTTGCCAATGGAGCAGTTTCAACAGTGTGGGGAAAGAAGCGAGCAGAGATGGGGCACCCTGCCCCATTTAATTTAAAATATCTTGGGATAGGTAATGAAAACTGGGGACCACAGTATATAGAGCGCCTTGCGAAATTTCAAGAAGCCATAAAAAAAATATATCCCAACATAAACCTTGTTACAAGTTCAGGGACGGATCCATCAGGTGCACGATATGATTATTTGAACAAGTCATTGAGGGCAATGAATGTGGATATCATTGATGAGCATTTTTATAGAAACCGCGAATGGTTCTTGCAAAATGCAAAACGCTATGATACTTTTCCTAGAACAGGGCCAAAAGTGATGGCGGGTGAATATGCATCGCACGCAGAGAGCCCAATTACAGGCAGTAAAAAAAATAACTGGCAATCGGCGTTAAGCGAAGCGGCATTTATGACAGGACTAGAGCGCAATGCTGATGTTGTTCAGTTGGCATCTTATGCACCCTTGTTTTCAAATATAGACGCATGGCAGTGGGCACCTGATTTGATCTGGGTTGATAATCTGCGTATTTATGGAAGTCCGGATTACTATGTTCAAAAACTATATTCATTGAATAAGGGTAACAAAGTGGTATCTATCAAAATGAATAATGAAGTAGTAGCAGGGCAAGATAGTCTCTACGCATCTTCTGTGATAGATATTGATACCAGAGAATTAATCATTAAACTGGTGAATGTTTCCAACAAAATACAGCAAACTATTCTTCAAATTGATGGAGTAAAAAAATTGGGGGTAAGTATAATTGTAACTACTTTGAATAGCAATACAGGAACCGATGTCAATTCATTTGATCAACCTCAAATGATTGCTCCTAAAAATAGTACGATGGACATAAAGGGAACTAAAATCAATTATGAAATTGGACCGAATAGTTTTGTTGTATTGAGAATAAAAATGGTTTAGTGTCTATTTGAAATGAAAGATTAGTGGAAAAATAAATGTTACAAAGGCCGACCAAATAAAATAGACGGGTAAGAATAAGGCAATTGTTTTTTCAACTTTTTCTAATGCACATTTTCCCATTAGTATTAATAATAGCTTGTGAGCAACTAGTAAGAGGTTGATAAAAATAAGTAGGTTGCTTCCTAATACTGCAAGTCTATTCGGACTAATTCCATATTCAAACAAACGGAAACCAATAGCAGATAATGCGATGCCGTTATCTATAATGGTTAATAAGGAAAGGCCCATTAGAAACCATAGGTTGATTTTTTGCTGTTTGCTTTTGGTAGCTTCTGTAAGTGAGAATAGAATAATGGCCATTACTCCTAATAATAAAACGTTGAATACAATTAAGAAATCTCTGTCTTTGTAAGGGTCTTTGCCAGTGTAAATGATGGCTATTAAAAAAATTAAGAGTAATATAAAAACAAGGGGTGTAAAAATTCTGGCTATTAATGGGGAGATTTTATTTACTAGTTCGGGTCTGTTTTGAACCAAGTATGTTCCTACAAGTGGTATGGCGGCCAATCCCCATATTGCCACATACTTAAAATACAATTCTTCAATTTTGAATCCAATTAGTTCAAATAAACCCATCGTCATTCCAGAAAATAAAATACCTGAAAGCATCAAGATGGCACACATGACAACAAGATCACCGTTGTATCTTAGAAAATTAATTCTCTTTTCGCTGTTTTGTATTTTATTCCCCAAATATGAATAGCCAAGTAATGACCATAAAAAAATAGGTAAATGAATACAGGCTAACATCACGGAATCGCTTTTGCTATTGAATGGAATGGTATTAATATAAAACACTGAAATCATTAAGGCAATTATGGGAAAAATTAAGGAAGAGGTTCCTAATTTTTGTTTCCAAGAAAAGTACATAATTAATGTTGGGAATGCTATAAATGCAATATTCCTAGTATAATAAGATTCTGGTTCGATTGAAAAAAAATGTGGAATTTGGGCAATTAATCCTGCAATGATTGATGCAAGTACAATAAAAAGTAGTTCATTTTTATTAGCGCCAATAATTTCTTCTTTTTTAAAATTTAGGCGTTCATTCCAAAATTGCGCAACTGCATTTTCTTGAAAGCCTGGATAGATAGTATTAAATACTTTTTGGAAAGAGTATTTGTCTTTTCTGTATAAGACTTCAAGTTCTCTTGGATTGTTAATGTTATTGATCATGTCAATTTTTATATCGTTTTCCGTTTCCATTTTTTGGTGTTTTTGGTTTATGATAATGGTAAAATCGTGGTATTTTTAATTCGTTTGCTTGATCAGTTTTTCCAAAGCATCAAGGTGTTCAGTAAAAGCTTTTTTCCCTTCTTGGGTAACTGAGTAAGAGGTATTGGGCTTCTTTCCAATAAATTGTTTGTTGACTTTGATGTAGGCCTGTTTTTCTAATGCATTGACATGACTAGCGATATTGCCGTCTGTTATTTGCAATTGTTCTTTCAGTGTGCTAAAATCAACAAATTCATTGACCAATAAAATGGACATGATACCTAGGCGCACCCTACTTTCAAAAGCCTTATTTAAATCGTAAATATAATTTCTCACTTTTCGTATTTAAAGTAGATAGTAATGCCATAAACAATATGAAGAATTCCAAATCCCATTGCCCAAAATATGAGGGCATAGTCTAAATAGAGTGAGGCTAACAGACCTAGAACCATATTCAACACGCCCAAGTAACGAATGTCGTTAATAGTATACTTGCTTGCATTTAAAAGGGCAAAGCCATAAAAGATTAGGGTTGCAGGTGCTAGTAATGCAATCTGTCTATGATAGATCTGGATCAAGCAATAAAAACCTCCTGTAAACAGTGGAATCATGATATTGATCAATAATCTTTTAGCAGTACTATCCCAGATAGAATGCTGTTGCATCTTTGCTTTTCTGAAAGCCATGATGCAACCAACTAATAGTGAAAGCGCTAATACAATGCTGGCATCGGACAGAAAGAATTGATAAAATGCGAAATTAGGTTCGCCATTGTCCTTTGTAGCAAAATGATAATAGCCAGGCATATCCGGAGTAATGCCCAAGAAAATATAGAAGGCAATTATTCCGGAAAGAGCAAAGAAGCCAATAAAAATTCCTGAAAGTCCACTAAGGGATAAAAACTTCGAAGACCGTTCCATCAAGGTCCTTATTTCTTGGAGTGATTCCAGTTGTTCTTGTAGATTCTTCATTTATGATGTATTTAAAAGTACTTTGTAATTCAAAGCTAATGCAATTAGTGTTACCTCAAATATTTAATTCATCATACATGAAAAAAGGACCTACGATTTACGTAAGTCCTTTAATGTCAATATAATGTGTAATTTATTTTACCAGAACCTTACATAAAGCAAGGTGATGATAATCAGCGTAATCACAATTAAAGCCAAATGATTTGGTGCCAATTTGAACATTTTGGTATCTAATTCGAAGGCTTTTGGATTTACTTTTGGTCCGAATAAGCTGATAACAATCATGGTTAACATGGTAAAGAAGAAAGACCAACCCATGCCAATCAAGAAAGGGATTTCATATCCGCCTTTTCCATTAGGGAATGCGGTATACAAGAAGTTTTCATTGCCTAAAACTTGAGGTGCATAATTGTTAAAGAAAAGGGCCATTAAAAAGCCGATCAGCAGACCAGCAATAGCTGCAGTACCTGTAGTGCGTTTCCAGAAAAATCCTAGAATAAACATGGCAAAAACACCCGGACTAATCAGCCCAGTATATTTCTGAATAAAGGTGAATCCGCCTTCGCCACCAATGCCAAGTAAATCGTCCCAAGTAAAAATGATGGAAAGTAACATGGCTATTAGAATTGTGACACGACCAATCCAAACCATTTTCTTTTCGCTTGCTTCTTTGTTGATGTATTTATGATAGATATCAAGTGTAAAGATGGTAGAAATGCTATTTGCCTTACCAGCAAGTGAAGCAACAATTGCTGCAGTTAATGCCGCTAGTGAAAGTCCTTTCAAGCCATTAGGTAAGAATCCTAAAATGGAAGAATAGGCATTGTCTGCAAGAAATTTTCCACCGGCATTCATTTCTTGTTGTAAGGAACCATTCTTGTACAAAACATAAGCTGCAATACCAGGCAACATAACAATTACAGGCATCATCAATTTCAACATACCTGCAAAGAGGATACCTGTTCGGGCAGTTTTCAAATCTGCACCCAATGCTCGTTGAGTAATGTATTGATTACAACCCCAGTAATTTAAATTAACGATCCACTGGCCAGCAAAATACATAGCAATACCTGGCAGCATTAAATACTTATCGATATCGGCTTGAGAGGTAGTAGCAGTAGGTTTTTCTAAGATCATGTGAAAGTGATCTGGTGCATTAATCAACAATTGATTGAAACCTGCAATAGCATCTTTACCCAAACCAAATTTTTCACTCACCAAAGTAAGTGCAATATAGGTTGTAGCCAATCCTCCTATAATTAAAACTGCCACCTGAATGATATCCGTATAGCCGATTACTTTCATTCCTCCTAAAGTAATAAAGATGGCAAAGACGGCCAGTAACAACATCACCAAATGAAGATTGGTGCCTCCGGTAAGATTATTAATAGCAGTAGCACCTAAGAACATGATGGAAGTTAGGTTGACAAAGATGTACAAGAATAACCAGAAGATGGTCATTACCAGACTCACCGATTCATTGTACCTAGTTTTTAAAAACTGAGGCATAGTGAAGATATGATTCTTCAAATAAACGGGCATAAACCAAATGGCAATAATGATCAGTGCAATAGCGGCAACCCACTCATAGGCAGCAACAGCAACACCTACTACAAATCCGTTTCCACTCATTCCAATGAATTGTTCAGCAGAGATATTCGAAGCAATCAATGAGGCACCAATGGCCCACCAAGTAAGTGATCCTTCTGCAAGAAAGAAGTCTTTAGTATCCATACTCCCTTTCTTTTTTCGTTGGTAGATCCAATAACCATAACTGGAAACTACTAAGAAATAAATCAGGAAAATAATGTAGTCAATGCCGATTAGTTTGCTGGTCATGTGCAAGCGTTTTTTTGTATTTAGTAAAGGATTAATTCAATTTATTATATTGATAGTTATTTAAAAGCTACCTCATTCCAACGCAATTCATTTTTAAATTGGTACAATTGGGTTTCTTTGCCAATTAACAAATATTCAATACCAGCCATTTCTGCAAAGTCTTCTAAGTTTTCTGGACTAAGGTTCTGACTATAACAAGTATGGTGAGCACCTCCAGCAAGAATCCAAGCGGCACAACCTGTATGCATATTTGGATAAGGTTTCCAAAGTACACGTGCTACAGGTAATTTTGGAAATGGGTTAAACGAAGTGACGGCCATTACTTCGTTAACCAAGATTCTGAAACGATTGCCCATATCAACAATAGAAGCATTTAGTGCTGGGCCAGGACCTGAATTAAAAACCAATCTTACTGGATCGGCTTTGCCGCCAATTCCAAGTGCGTGAATTTCGCAACTTGGTTTTGCATCTGCGATTGACTCACAAATTTCTAGCATGTGTGAACCCAGTACCATACGATTGTCGGGATGAAAATGGTAGGTATAGTCTTCCATAAAACTATTACCACCTTTTAATCCAGTACCCATTACTTTCATTGCACGCACGAGTGCAGCAGTTTTCCAATCGCCCTCACCTGCAAAACCATAACCCTTGGTCATCAGTCTTTGTGCGGCAATACCGGGTAATTGTAATAGTCCGTGTAAGTCTTCAAATGTTGTAGTGAAGCCTTTGAATCCGCCCCTAATTAAAAATGTTTCTATGCCTAATTCAATTCTTGCTGCATCACGCAAACTTTGGTGTTGTGCACCACTTTTTGTTAATTCTGGAACAAGGGTATATTCATTTTCATAAATGGCAATCAACTCATCGATAGCTATTTCACTTACTGCATTTACCACCTCAACTAAATCACCTACACCATAAGTATTAACAGAATATCCGAACACCAATTCAGCTTCAACCTTATCGCCTTCTGTGACTGCCACGTTGCGCATATTGTCTCCGAATCTGCAAAATTTTGCACCCTGCCAATCATTCCAACCAGCTGCTGCGCGCATCCAGCCATTAATTTTAGATAATGATTCTACATCTTGCCAATGACCTACAACAACTTTTCGGTTCATGCGCATTCGTGTCATCATAAAGCCCAATTCACGATCGCCGTGAGCACTTTGGTTGAGGTTCATGAAGTCCATGTCAATAGTAGACCAAGGAATATCGCGATTGAATTGTGTATGAAAGTGGAGTAGGGGTTTCTTCAATAATTTTAATCCACCAATCCACATTTTTGCAGGAGAGAAAGTGTGCATCCA
>JANOYH010000047.1:0-11946 GCA_031428775.1 Bacteroidota bacterium | reverse complement strand
CCTAAAATCTGGAGTAGTGTCTACAATCAGTGTAGTACTGGCAGATTGTACTAAAATGCTGCTTCTTAATCGATTGTCTTTGGGATTGGTTGAGGTACAAACTTCACAATCACAGCCAATCATGGGTACTCCAGAACTGGTTCCTGTGCCTAAAAACTGAATATGTAAAGCTGGAATAAACACTAGCCAAAACTAAACCTAATTGTGCAGGAATGCTGATGTCTAAAATTATTTTATGGGCTTATTCAGTAGAAAGAGCCGCTTGCTTTAAAAGACTATCGTATAGTTTCTGCGATTCCAGTGTCAGTTTATCATAGTTGATATTCAATTGAGGAATCAGTTCAATAAGCGTATTGATTCTACCTTCTGTATTGAGGAATTTATTCAAAACCACTACTTTTCTAGCTTCTAACAAGCACCATCCACTTTGGAATGTTCCTCGCTCGTATCTAACAACGTACGAAGATTCACCAAGGATATCCTCTAATTTATCAACGGTTGATTGAGTATATTTCATGTTGAATTCCTTTCTACTATTATGTTTTCCAAAAATAGGTTAGTGTATTTTGAGAAGGGCTTTCATTTATCCACAAAAGGAGCAAATCTTTTTTTATGTTCCTTTTCTACTTACTCTCCATCTTTATTACAGGTATAATCATCTCTTCTAAGCTGATTCCACCATGTTGAAAGGTGTTTTTATAATAATTCACATAGTGATTATAATTATTCGGATAACAGAGGAAGCCATCTTCTTTGGCAAAAATGAAGCTAGAATTAATGGTAGGGATGGGTAATCCCGCTTCTTTTGGGTCTTTAAAAGCCAACACATCTTTTGGATCAAAATTCAGGTTTCGTCCATGTTTATAGCGCAGATTAGCCGTTGTTTGTTTGTCGCCTATCACTTTTTTAGGTGTTTTTACCCGAACACTACCATGGTCAGTGGCTAATACAATCTTGATTTTTTTATCGGCTATTTTTTTCAAAGCCTGGTTTAGTGGACTATGTTCAAACCAACTTCTGGTTATACTCCTATAACTCACTTCATCGCTGGCCAATTCCTTTAGTACCTCCATTTCTGTTCTGGCATGGCTTAACATGTCCACAAAATTATAGACAATGACATTGATGTCGTTTTGCAAAAGGTTATGAATGTTATTGACTAATAACTGTCCGTCGTTATGATGTACAATTTTGTGGTAACTATATTTTAAATGATCTTTTTTTAATCGCTTTAGTTGCGCTTTAAAAAAGTCTTCTTCATGTAAATTTTTACCTCCTTCCTCTTCGTCGTTTTTCCACATACCAGGAAATTGTTTTTCAATATCCAATGGCATCATCCCTGCAAATATGGCGTTTCGGCAATATTGTGTTGCAGTGGGTAAAATACTATAGAAAGATTCTTCTTCTTGGATCCTGAAATTTTGAGCAAATATGGGTTCAATGGCTTTCCATTGGTCGAATCGCAAATTATCTATCAGAATAAAAAACAGCGGGATCCCAGGGGTTGTATGTGGTAACACTTTAAATTGAAATAAATGATGGCTCATGATTGGCGCATCCATACTCTTAGGATTAATCCAAGAAGCATAATTTCTGCTGATATACTTGAAAAACTCTGTATTCGCTTCTTGCTTTTGCGTTTGAAAAACTTCTTGCATTTCTGGACTATCGCTCTTTTCCATTTCAAGCTCCCAATATACCAATCGCTTATAAATTTCCATCCATTGTTGGTGATTTGGATTATCACTCAAAGCCATAAATAACTCACGAAAGTTTTGCTGATAGGATGTGGTGGTTTTTTCTGCAACAAGCCGTTTATTATCGATCAATTTTTTTAAACTCAACCATACTTGATTTGGGTTTACTGGTTTAATTAAATAATCGCTGATCTGCCTTCCAATGGCTTCATCCATTAGATTTTCCGTTTCATTTTTAGTGATGAGTACAATGGGCAATTGCCTATTAATTGCTTTGATGCGGGTTAGGGTTTCTAGTCCAGTTATGCCTGGCATAGATTCATCCATTAATACTACGTCCACATAATTCGCTTTTACGTATTCAAGCGCATCAAAACCATTGGTCATGGTCACTACCTCATATCCTTTATTTTCTAGAAAAAGTTTTTGCGATTGTAAACTCTCAATTTCATCATCTACCCAAAGAATTTTTGCTATTGGCATATTAACTATTCATTAAACATCAAGATAAAGATTTTTCTATTACTTCAAGAACTGTACCACTTAACCCTATAAACAACGAATTATCCGGATTAATCGCCCTAAATCTATTTGAATCTTTTGAATCGACTGGGTATTTGTACTTTTGCACTCGATCAATTGGGTTGATTTAACAATTCGGCAACAGCATGAAACAGACAAAAAGAAAGATTATCAATGACCCGGTTTATGGTTTTATCACCATCGACCATCCTTTAATTTTTTCCATACTTGCACATCCTTACTATCAGCGTTTGCGTAGGATTCACCAAATGGCACTTGCCCAATTGGTATATCCCGGTGCGGTACATACGAGACTGCATCATTCTCTTGGCGCTTATCACCTGATGTGTAATGCTGTAACAGAGCTTCAAAGCAAGGGTGTTGATATTAGTGAAGCAGAAGCAATAGCAGTTAAAGCGGCTATACTTTTGCACGATATTGGTCATGGCCCTTATTCTCATGCTTTAGAACAAGTATTGGTGAAGGGAAGCAACCACGAACAATTATCGCTCCAAATCATGGAAGAGATGAATCAAGACTTAAAAGGAGCTTTATACTTAGCCATACAAATTTTCACCAACCAATACCCAAAACCTTTTCTACATCAGTTGATAAGTGGGCAATTAGATATGGATCGAATGGACTACCTCAGTAGAGATAGCTTTTACTCTGGCGTTAGTGAAGGAGTGATTGGATACGATCGAATTTTAAAAATGTTGGTGGTGCACAATGGGCAATTAATGGTTGAAGAAAAAGGGATTTACAGCGTAGAAAAATTTTTGGTTGCTCGCCGGCAAATGTACTGGCAGGTTTATTTGCACAAAACGGTTTTGTCGGCAGAAAAAATGCTTGTCAAAATATTGGAAAGGGTAAGAGAAATTTTTAACAAGTCTGACTCAGCACTTAATACCCAGAGTGCATTAGACTTTTTCTTGGGCGATTTTGATGGCCAGATGGATCAATCCGCTCTTGCAAAATTTTGTAGTTTAGACGATCACGACGTTATGCACGCCGTAAAACGTTGGAGCTTACATTCAGACAAAGTACTTTCCTTACTTTGCAATCGATTATTGAATAGACAGCTCTATAAAACAAGGATTCAATCTGAAGATTTTGAACCGTCATTTTTGTTGGAAAAGCAATTAGCTGCAGCCAATCAGTTTCAAATTGACCCAATAAATGCGCATTATCTTTGTTTTACTGGTGAAGCCTCTAATACCCTTTATCAAACCTTTGATGAACGCATTAATATTCTTTATAAAGATGGCGTGGTTAAAGACATTTCACGGATCGACAATGCTTTAATTCAGCAAAACCTTTCAGCAGCTGTCAAAAAATTTTACATTTGTTCGTTATCATAGTCCACAAGCATCCTTTTACACTTAAAAAAAGCACATGCAATTCACCGCAGCTCAAATCGCTTTAATGATTCAAGGAAAGGTAGAAGGTAATCCTGATGCTTCTGTTGGCGCTTTTGGTAAAATTGAAGAAGCCAGTACAGGAGAACTTTCTTTTCTAGCAAACCCTAAATACGAAGACTACTTATACCAATCTAAAGCATCAATAATCATTGTGAACGAAACCCAAGAGCTGAAACAAGCTATTGAGCCAACACTCATAAGAGTACCTGACGCTTATGCTGCATTTGCTGAATTACTAACAAAATACCAGGAAATCATTTCCCAACAATTGGTTGGAATCCAACAACCAAGCCATATTGACCCCAGCGCCAAGATTGGAGAGCAAGTGTTTGTTGCTGCTTTTTGTTATATAGGTGAAAAGGTTGTTATTGGAAATGGGGTTAAATTATATCCCGGTGTTGTAATTGGCAATGGCACTAAAATTGGTGATGGTACTATACTACATGCTGGCGTAAAAGTGTACCACAATTGCAGAATAGGTAAAAATGTAATCATTCATGCCAATACAGTGGTAGGTGGCGATGGATTTGGATTTGCGCCACTACCAGATGGCAGTTATAAAAAAATCCCTCAACTTGGCAATGTAAAGATTGAAGACGATGTGGAGATTGGCAGTAATACCTCCATAGATCGTGCCACTATTGGGTCTACCATTATTAAAAAAGGAACCAAACTTGACAACCTCATTCAAATTGCCCATAATGTAGAAATTGGCACCAATACCGTAATAGCTGCACAAGCGGGTATCAGTGGAAGCGCTAAAGTGGGTAATAGTGTGATGATTGGTGGCCAAGTTGGAACTGCAGGTCATATTTTTATTGCAGATGGAAGTAAAATTGCAGGTCAGGCTGGAGTTACCAAAAGTATTAAAATCCCCAATAAATCACATAACGGAACGCCAGCTTCTGATTTTTCTGCTTCATTACGCATTCAAGCCCATACACGCAACTTGCCTGATATGGAAAAACGGATTAAAGAATTAGAAAAACTGGTGGCTCAAATGATGCTAGAAAAAGCAAATGACTAGTTCCAAAAAGGATTAGCAGTTTAAATCGTATTTTCGCGTCCGATCATCAATTTATTTAGAGACATGGATATTCATTTCAACCCTGACAAACAACATACCCTTAATAGTAGTATTAGTATTAGTGGAACAGGTTTACATACAGGTGTATTGGTAGATATGTGCCTTCGCCCGGCAAATCCCGGATTCGGAATTCAATTTCAACGGATTGATTTACCCAACCAACCCATCATTAAAGCCGATTGTGATTTGGTTACTGATACAAGTAGGGGTACCACTTTACAAATTGGAGATGCAAAAGTGAGCACGGTGGAGCACGTATTGGCTGCCTTGGTTGGAATGGGAGTGGACAATGTGTTAATAGAACTAAATGGCCCTGAAATACCCATCATGGATGGCAGTTCCATGCCATTTATTGAATTAATTGAAGAAACAGGGGTTTTTGAACAAGATGCCGCAAAAGCTTGGTATAGCCTTGATGAAAATATTTATCACTACGATGAAGAGAAGCGTGTAGAAATGGTGGCACTTCCTTCGATGGATTATCAACTCACCACTTTAATTGATTTTAATAGTCCTGTTTTAGGCACACAACACGCAGGATTAAAAACAATTCGCGAATTCAAGTCGGAAATTGCCCCTTGTAGAACTTTTTGTTTTTTGCATGAATTAGAAGCTTTATTAGACAACGACCTGATTAAAGGTGGCGATATCAATAACGCGATTGTTGTGGTTGATAAACCGGTTACAGATGAAGAAATGACCAGACTGGCCAAAGTATTCAAACGAGAAAAGATTGAAGTAAAAAGCGAGGGTTATTTGAACAATCTTGAGTTACGCTTTCCCAATGAACCAGCCCGCCACAAACTATTGGATGTGGTTGGAGACCTTGCATTAATAGGTTATCCTATTAAGGCAAGGATCATTGCCAATCGTCCAGGCCATAGCACCAATGTGGAGTTTGCCAAAAAAATCAAACAATATATCAAAAGAAACAAGCATGTCAAGAATGTGCCTGTATATAATCCCAATATTCCACCGGTGTATACACTGGAGAAAATTGAAAAAACCCTGCCGCACAGACATCCTTTTTTGTTTGTTGACAAGATCATAGAGCTTTCAGATACTTGTATTATAGGTATCAAAAATGTTACCTTTACCGACTGGTTTTTTCAAGGACATTTTCCTGGAAATCCTGTAATGCCGGGAGTTTTACAGATAGAGGCACTAGCACAAACTGGCGGTATTTTGTGTATTAATGCAATGCCTGAAGGTCAATATGATACCTATTTTTTGAAAATTGATAATTGTAAATTCAAACAAAAAGTGGTTCCTGGAGATACCATGATTTTGAAAATGGAATTGAATTCACCCATCAGAAGAGGTATTTGCGAAATGAAAGGAACCGTTTATGTAGGTGGAAAAGTGGCCACAGAAGCTGATTTAGTGGCACAAGTGGTGAAAAGAACTTAAATCATAATAAAATGCCAATAAACCTATTTTTGTAGGTACCGAAGCAACTTTGGCATCTTTTTTATACTCTTTGGTCCAATATGGATGCAGAGATAAAATCAAAACCGAAAACTAGGATGACGCATCCCTACACTTACATCGACCCTAACGCTAGGATTGCACCTAACGTAAAAATCGACCCTTTTACCGTCATCCATGGTGATGTACGGATTGGAGAAGGTACTTGGATTGGAAGTAATGTTACCATTATGGATGGTACAAGAATTGGGAAAAACTGTCGCATTTTCCCTGGAGCCGTTTTAGGCGCCATCCCCCAAGATTTGAAATTTAGTGGCGAGAAAACTACAGCTGAAGTAGGTGATAATACCACCATCCGAGAATTTGTAACAATCAATAGGGGTACAGAAGATAGGGGCAAGACAAAAGTGGGGAATAATTGCCTGATTATGGCCTATAGCCACCTTGCACACGACTGCATCATTGGAAACAACTGTATTTTAAGTAATAGTGTTCAAGTAGCTGGGCATGTTACCATGGGAGATTTCGCCGTAGTTGGTGGAGTAAGCGCGGTTCACCAATTTGTACAGATTGGTCAGCACGCATTTGTGGCTGGAGGTAGCTTGGTTAGTAAAGACGTGCCTCCTTATATCAAAGCTGTAAGAAATCCATTGAGCTATGGTGGTGTAAATAGTGTGGGGCTAAAGCGTAGAGGATTCCCATTACAACAGATCAACCATATACTAGACGTCTATCGTACTATATATAATAAGGGCTTCAATATTTCTCAGGCATTAGAATATATTGAAGAAGAATTACCTGCTACAGACGAACGGGATGAAATAGTCACTTTTATTCGCGAAAGTGGTAGAGGTATTATTAAACGATTTATAAAAGGTGCAAACGACGAAGACTAATTAGAATTTTCTGAACAAATAATCATAACGGAATTTTAGGTGCCGATAGACTTCTCTTAGCATATCAATCATTGGGTTTTTGCTTTCACGCCAGAAATTTCTTTTTAAAGTACTGGGTTCTGCTGAGCTATTTGTTTGTTCAAACAATGATTTGAACGCTACATAAAACATTGCTTTTCCCTTTTTTTGTAAGAAAGACATCATCATATGATATTCGGTCACATCAACGTTAGCTCCTTCTAAATACCTTCCGAATTTAGTTAAAAAGCCAGACCTTCTTAAATGAGGATGGTCACTATAGTAATAGTATTTTTTATAGCCTGAATTCCAAAATCTAAATTCCATTTCTGAAAATCCATTCTTGTAGGGCTTTAGGTAGGGATATTCAAAATAGGCATAGAATCGAACAATGTCTATATCGGGTCTGTCCTTAATAATTTCAAATGCATCTGCAAAGTGTTGGCCAAAATCTGCAGCGGGTACAAAGTCTTCTTGTACGTATAAAGTAAAGGGTAAACCAACCGCGTCCTGACCCTTATTCAGATTATTTCCTAGTCCTTTATTAATAGGCGTAGTAATAAGCGAAAAATTATGGCTTTGTTGTAATTCTACTATTTTGGCTTTGTGTTCTTCATTAGCACCATCATCACTTACCACTATTTCCCCAAAACTACAATTGATTGCTTTGAAGGAATTTAATAGTCGCTCTAAAGATTGACTCCTATTGTAATGAGTTATTAGTAAACTGACCTCCTTAAAATAAAATTGATCCATGCAATGGTATTTAAACGCACAATTAATGATGATTCTAAAGTTACAAACTTATGTATATATATGTTTAGTGCAGACTAATTTTTCGTATTCACATGGGCAACTCAAAAGCATTGCTGAAAAGCAAATTCATATTGTAGTACCTTTAATGAAGTGCGTACAGCATTGGTTTTCTTACGAATTTCGTAATCAATTGAAAAAGTTTTTTATATCACCCTTAAAATGTTAAGTCATCTTAAATTTTATAAAAGCCAAATTAAACAATAAACACTTCCTGTCGTTACTCTTAAATGGAGTAACTGCAATGCTTGCTATGCTTGCTGTGGCGCTACTATATAGGTCACTTCCAAGTGGCGAATTAGGCTATTGGTTTTTTTTTCAAACCATTTTTTTATTGATTGATACATTTAGGGGCGGCTTTCTTCAAGTTGCATTGATCAAATTTTATACTGGAACTGAAGAAAATATTGCAAGAAAAGTAATTGGCTCAGTTTGGTTTCTAGCAACAGCTATTACTATTATAGTAGTTGCAATAAACTTACTATTTCTTCCATTTTATTCTTCCTTCACAAATATGGGTTTTTTAGTGTCTATCAAATGGATAGGAATTACTTTCTTGGTTACCTTACCTTCTACTATTGCTGGTTGGATTCTGCAAGCTGATCTTAGATTCGAAAAATTAATGTTGCTTAGGATTGTTGGGAACGGTTCTTTCATTGTTGCTATAGTAGGATTGGCTTATTCTAATAGCATGAGTCTAGAAGCCATTTTTCTTTCAAATATTATCATCAATATTATTACCAGTTTTTTAGCAATCATACTAGGTTGGTCAGGTATCAAGTATTTTTTTGCTTTTACAAAGACAAACATTTTAGAAATTTTTCATTTTGGGAAATTTAGTGTAGGCACAACTATTGCATCTAATCTTTTAAAGAGCTCAGATACTTTCATCATTACTTATATGTTGGGAACATCTGCTTTGTCTGTGTACAATCTAGTAAATCGACTCATGGAATTAATTGAAATTCCTTTGCGTAGCACCCTTAGCACTGCCATGTCTTCTATTGCACAAGCGTATAATAGAAATAATAGAAAAGAAATGGCTTATATTTTACAGAAATACGCTGGCACACTTACTTTGGCCTTAGTACCTGTTTCATTTATTGCTTTTCTTTTTGCAGATATTGCTGTGGCAATTTTGGGAGGAGAAAAATATATTAGCTCTGACGCTGCAAATGTGTACCGCATTTTCATGCTCTTTGCCATGTTTTATCCGATAGACCGTTTTATTGCTGTTAGCCTTGACATGGTTCACAAGCCCCAAATCAACTTGATTAAAGTAATCATCATGCTTACTTTAAACGTAATAGGCGACATAGCAGGTATCAGCATTTTTGGAAATTTATACGGTGTTGCAATTGCTACCACACTACCTTTGTGTTTTGGTATGGCTTTTGGGTATTATTTTTTAAGTAAAGAACTGAATTTTAAATTTAGTCGCATTTTTATTTTTGGTTTTATACAAATCAGGAATATGTTTAAAAAGTATTTCAAACTATTTACCCAGAATTAATATTAATTTATAAAAAGCATCTCAACATTTTTTCAAACGTTTCCTTTTTAATCTTTCACATGGCAATTCAACTAGATTCAGCAAAAACAAATTCAACAGTAGAATTACAGTGCATTGAATTAATTGGTGCTGGCAAACGATTTAATCGGGAATGGATTTTTAAAAATTTTAACCAGGAATTTTTACCTGGCCAATGCTATGCTATAACTGGTCCGAATGGAAGTGGAAAAAGCACTTTATTACAAGCCATTGCCGGAAGTCTTCAGTTGAGTGAAGGCAGTATTGATTGGAAAGGGAATCCAGAAATTGATCCAGAACAAATTTTCTTGCATTTAGCCATTGCTGCTCCTTATTTAGAATTAATTGAAGAAATGACTGCTAGAGAATTTCTTCAATTTCATAGCCAATTCAAACCACTTATTCAAACTATTAGCATTCCTGATATTCTTGGAATCCTTGGTCTTGATAAAGCTGCCAACAAACAAATACGTTTTTTTAGTAGTGGCATGAAACAAAGGGTAAAGTTAGCTCAAGCTATTTTTGCAGACGTGCCCGTTTTATTATTGGATGAACCATGTACAAACTTAGACCAGACAGGCTATAAGCTTTATCACGAACTCATTAATACTTATTGTAGCAAGAAATTAATTATTGTGAGTAGTAACGACCCTCATGAATATGATTTTTGCAAAATAATACTCCGGATACAAGACTATAAAGGGTAGAATTTAGAGACATCAAATTGCCCCCCCAAAGCAATCAATAATTATGCTATATTGAAGCATTAATCAAAAAGAAATGCAAAATGCTTAACCCAATTTTGAGCAGTATCACCATCTATCCTGTTAAGTCGCTCGATGGCGTATCTCTTCAAAAAGCGAAAATATCAGAAGGCGGATGTCTTTTACATGATAGAGAATTTGTCATTTGTGATCAGGAAGGGAAATTTATAAAAGGTAAAAACACCCCTTTAGTACATACTTTGCGAACAATGGTTGATCTAGAAAATGAAATCATTTCCTTTCAACTGCAAAATAAAACAGATGTCTATTCTTTTCATATGCAACAAGAGAAGAACGCATTAGAAAATTTTCTATCCGCATATTTTGGCAAACCTGTTTTTCTACACCAAAATAAAACTGGCCGATTTCTAGACATTCCAGGAAAAAGTGGTGCAACAATTCTATCAACAGCAAGCCTTGAAAAAGTATCCACATGGTTTGGAAATATGTCGTTAGATGAAACAAGAAAAAGATTTAGAACTACCCTTGAAATCGAATCCGTGCCTGCTTTTTGGGAAGACCAATTATTCTCTTTTAAAGGCAACGGCATTGAATTTAAAGTGGGTGATATTCGTTTGATTGGCATGACCCCACGAGCTAGATGTGTGGTACCAACAAGGCATCCAGAAACTGGTGAAGTCATTCATGCCTTTCAAAAAACATTTTCACAAAAACGGGCATCATGCCTGCCTGACTGGTCATGTCTTAGTGAATTTGAGCACTATTATCATTTGTCGGTAGACTGCTTTATTCCAGCAACTGAAGTTGGAAAAACAATTGAAGTAGGTGCTGAATTAACCATTATTCAACCACAGAAATAACTCCATGAAATCAAATTGGCTACTTGTATTACTCATGGTATTCATTGTTTTTTTGATGCTCATCAAAGGCATCAACTACTATCAAAAAACAAAAGAAAAAGAGAAAGCGATTCAAGCAAAAATTTCATTAGAAACTCGTGATACGGTTTGGCGAGGTGCCAACAAAAATCAAATCCCCTATTACACTGATAGTGGTAAACTTATATGGTATGGATATCAATTAATTTCCAATACTTCCTATTACCTCGGACCCAAAGGCATTGTTACAAAAATTTCCAACGGAATGAATTGCCAAAATTGTCATCTCGAAGCAGGTACCGTACCTTTTGGGAATAATTTCGGAAAAGTATTTGCTACCTATCCTCAATTTAGGGGCAGAAACAACAGCATACAAAGTATTTATGGAAGAGTAAATGACTGTTTGCAACGAAGCTTAAACGGCAAAGCAATTGATAGTAACTCCACCGAAATGAAAGCCATTTATGCATATATAAAATGGTTAGGAAAGGATGTTTCCAGAAGTTACAAAAGAGGAGGCACAAGTATCATGAAATTGGCACTTATTTCAATTGCTGCAGATCCCATGAAAGGGAAATTGGTTTATTTGAATACTTGCCAGAAATGTCATGGGGTAGACGGATCAGGAGAATTCAACCCAACCAAAACTGGGTATATTTATCCGCCATTATGGGGGGCTAACAGCTATAATGATGGTGCCGGAATGTATAGAATCAGTAATTTTGCTGGCTTTGTAAAAAACAATATGCCCTTAGGTATTGATTATCATAAACCAACACTAACTGACGAAGAAGCATGGAATGTTGCAGCTTTTGTAAATAGTAAGCCAAGGCCACATATGGATCAGCGGGGCGATTGGAAAAATATTTCCACCAAACCTTTTGATTACCCTTTTGGACCATATTTAGATACATTTACAGAAAAACAACA
>JANOYH010000046.1:0-13505 GCA_031428775.1 Bacteroidota bacterium | reverse complement strand
AAACTGCTAGAAACAGATTTTGAAGGAAAATCATTTCCAATAAATAGTTAAGCTGCTTACCAAACCGTTATTCTTTGCCGAAACTATACCACGAGCCTTTACCACCACCATGTTGCTCAAGGAATTTTGCTTCGGTTAGGGATTGGATATGTTTTTTAACTGTATTACGATTGGCATTTGTCAGTATCACCATTTCCCGTACTGTGATGCGGCCTTTTGATTTTGCGATCTCAAGGATTTGCTGCGATAGTTCAGGCAGCCTTGTCAATAAAAACTTTTCTCGATCCAGTTTTATTTCCAGTCGGCTCTTTTGTAGCTGAAGGGCTTTAAGAAAGAACATAACCCAAGGTTGCCAGTTAGGATCATCTGCTTTTAGTGTTCCTTGTGTTTGGCGTAGGGATAGGTAATAAAAGTCTTTGCTTTGCTCGATCACAGCTTCAAGTGAACTATAAGGAACATATGCATAGCCCGATTTTAAAAGAAGCAGGGACGTGAGTATTCTTGAAAGCCTTCCGTTGCCATCTTGAAAAGGATGAATTGCTAGAAACTCAACGATAAATAAAGCCGTAACCAATAGCGGGTGGAGTTGTTTATTATTTAGAACTTCATTTGTCCATGCAACAAGATCATGCATACGCATAGGGGTTTCAAAGGGACTTGAAGTTTCAAAAACAACGCCAAGGCTTTTGCCGTCTGGTCCGAATGCTTCTACATAGTTTGGCGACTTTTTATACGAGCCACGATGCCATTGGTCTTTTTGACTGTACTGTAATAGTTCTTTATGAAGTTGCTGAATATAGTTTTCTGTGGGGGTTATGGCTTGATGATTCAGAAATATCAGATTCATGACCTGGGCATACCCCGCCACTTCTTCCTCGTCTCTGGTGGAGAAATGCTGGATTTGGAGATTGCCAAGTAAGATCTCTACTTCCAGATCGGTTAACCTGCTTCCTTCAATACGTGTGGAGGAACCAATACTTTCGATGGTAGCAACACGTTTTAGGGAGTAGAGTTGTTCCGGCGCAAGCTGACCCAAAGCGCGCCAAGCACCTTTAAACTCATCAATTTCAGCGATGAGCATTAGTATTTCGGGAGTGATTTTAAGAGATTCGACTTTCATCTATCCATATAATTAGCCATAAATATCCGTAAATCACTTAAATATCCATATAATTATCCATAAATACCCATAAATAGTAAAATTTATTTTCCCTTACCAAACTGTGATTCTTTCCTTTTCGGGTTTAAACATTTTATCGCCTTCTTTTATATCAAATGCTTTATAAAAAGGAGTGAAGTTCATCAATGGTCCATTTACGCGCCACCTTGCTGGTGAATGCGGATTGGTGTTTACATACATGCGCATATAGGCATCCCTTGTTTTTACACGCCAGATTCTTGCTATGGAGATAAAGAAACGTTGATCGGGTGTAAAGCCATCCAATTTTGTAGTGTCTTTGCCCTGCTCAGTTAATTTAAAAGCGTCATAGGCGATGGCAACTCCAGCAATGTCTGCTGTATTTTCGCCCACTGTTAAGGCACCTTTTAGATGAACCGTATCCAACACTGTAAACAAATTGTATTGATCAATTACTTGTTGCGTTCTTGCTTTGAATTTTTCATAGTCGGCCTTTGCCCACCAGTTTGTTACGTTACCAACTTTATCAAACTGTGCTCCCTGATCGTCGAAGCTGTGTGTTATTTCATGCCCTATCACCATGCCTATACCACCATAGTTAAGTGCATCATCGGCATACAAATCGAAATAAGGTGATTGCAAAATTCCAGCAGGGAAAACAATTTCATTCATCGGAGGATTGTTATACGCCGTTACTGTTGGAGGAGTTGTATACCATTCCGTTCTGTCAACAGGCTGCCCCACTTTAGCCAGACTAAATCCGTAATCATTTTTGTTAGTCGACATACGATTTTCAAAATAAGTAGCTCTGTTCACTTCAACTTTCGAGTAATCTCTCCACTTATCGGGGTAACCTATTTTTTCAGTGAAAGCATTTAGTTTTTCTTTAGCCTTGGCTTTGGTTGAATCGCTCATCCAATCCAATTGATTGATACGCGCTTCAAATGCTTTTTTCAGATTGTTTACCAATTCTGCCATTCGCTTTTTGGCGTCTTCGGGGAAATATTTTTTTACATATAACTGAGCCAGTGCTTGTCCGAGTGAATTATCTACCGCTTGCGTCATTTCTTCGGCACGTGTTTTTTTAACAGCTTGTCCTGTTAGCATTTTTGAATATTCAAAAGACGCATCAACAAAAGGGCGACTTAAAAAATTTGCATAACTGGTCAATGCATTTGCTTTTAAATAGACTTTCCAATCATTGATGCTAACAGAAGTCAACATTGAATTTAGCTTGTCGTAGTAAGCAGGTTGCCCAATATTGACTGAATCAACCTTGGCCCCTAAGTTGTTTAATAAGGTTGTCCAGCCTATGTTTGGATGTTTTTTTGAAAGCGCAGCAACAGCCATTTTGTTGTAGTTAGCATTTACATCTCTGAGCTCGATATTTGTTTTGTGTGATGAGGCCAACTGTTTTTCAATGTCAAAACATATTGTTGCGTTTTTCTCTGAGACAGTTGCATCAAATCCTATTAATGTAAATAAGCTGGTAAGATATTTTTTATATGCTTGTTGAATTCCAAGAGTGGAAGCATCTGTTTTGAAATAATAATCTCTTTCAGGCAATCCAATACCCGTTTGAAAAAATTGTGCAATATTGATATTGCTCTGTTTGTTATCGGGGCCAACATAAAAACCAATGAAGGAGCTATTGCCCTGTTTTTGTTCATCTGTAACCAACTTCAGTAAAGAAGTCAACTCTGTTATCGCATCAATTTGCGCTAGCACAGGTTTGATAGGCTCATAACCTCTTTTGTTAATGGCATTTGTGTCCATTCCCGAAGCATAAAAATCGCCCACTTTTTGTTCAATGGTTCCTGCTGTATTTTTAGTTGCGGAAATGCTATCCAGAAGCCCTTGCAGGCGGATCCTTTGTGGGTAATTCATGAATGAATAGGCACCAACACCTGTTTGACTTTCTGGAATTTTGGCGCTATCAAACCAAATGCCGTTGGCGTACAGGAAGAAATCGTCGCCCGGTTTTTTGGAGCTGTCTATTCCTGTTATTACTACGCGATTTGCATCAGAATTGGAGGCTTGATTACAGGCTGCTGCAAACACTAGTACCAAAGAGAGGTATATTATTTTTTTCATGTTTTGTAACTTATATGGGTAATTAATTTACAGCTATTAATGTAGATTAATGCTATTAAAAAAAAGCCTTGAATAAAGATCAAAGTAAATCAATAAATTTACCAATGCCACAATTCTCTATAAAACTAACACTCGATCTTTTAAGGATTGAATTAAATACCATCGATCCAACAATTTCAAAAACTTATGACAATACAATTTTATTATCAGGAACCTCTAGATGGAATCATTCATCATTCAAATAACAACTAGTTTACCAAACGATAAGTAGTATTCTTCCCCTGTCCTTCTTCTTTTTTTAAAATATGCTTATCCATCAAATCAGTAACATCTCTTAGTGCAGTATCTCTAGCGCACTTTGTGATCTTTGCATATTTGGTGGTATTTAATTTTCCATCAAACCTATCCAATAACTTATTGATAATAATATGCTGCCGCTTGTTTATGATGATGGTTGCATTCTTTTTCCAGAATGCAGCTTTGTTCAAAATTGATTTAAGTGTTGTTTCTGTTGTTTCGTAGGCTCTTTCTAAACAACTTAAAAACCATTGTATCCAAATAGTGATGTCTAAGGAACCTTTTTGGGTTTGCTCTAAAATGAAATAATAATCGCTTCGCTCTTTTCTGATCTGAGCACTCATACTATAGAAACGAAAGGGTGTTTCATCAGCTTTTGCTAATTGCATATCCGCAATAGCTCTAGCAATTCTACCGTTGCCGTCTTCAAATGGGTGCAAAGTAACAAACCATAAATGCGCTATTGCTGCTTTTAATAAACTGTCTAAACCGGGTTTATTAAACCAGATTAAAAAGAGTTCCATTTGCCTTTCTAATAATTCAGCGGAAGGAGCTTCATAGTGAATTTTCAAATTTGATAAAGGTCCAGATACAACTTGCATCGGGTCATTGTCGGCATTCTTTCGCCATCCGCCAACCTCAATTTTAACCATCCCACTGTAACCCGTTGGAAATAGGGCCGCTTGCCAGCCCAAAAGTCGCTGTTTGGTTAACTCTGTTTTATAATTTTGTGTAGCATCTAGCATCATTTCAACCACACCATCTACATGCCGGTCAGACGCTACTAAACCAACTATTTCCATCCCAAGCCTTCTGGCTATGGACGACCTAACTTTTTGTGCGTCTAAAACATCTCCTTCAATCTCAGATGATTTAATGACATCTTGTGTGAGGGTTTCTAAGTTGGCTTCGGCTTTCAGCTCAAAACCCAATGCTTCCATTTTACCCAATAACTTTCCTTGCTGTAACCGCATCCTCATTAATAAGGGCGTCAGCGATTCCTGATTCCAACTAAATGTTGGCCAATTGGGTAATTGATGGATGTATTTACTCATTTAAAGCCATAATAAGGCGAATATAACAATTATTCGCCTTATCTATAAGTATTCGCCTTAATAAATACGGCGAATAATTGACTGATTTGCCGATTGTTTTATTTAGCAACAAAAGAATCGTTATCCTTATCCTGAATCCAACAGTATTCGATTTCGTTTGCTACGCGCAATGCAAGATTAATTCCGTGTCTATGTTCTAGAAACCCAAGTGTCATATCCATACCGGCGGTTACTCCAGAGGATGTATAATATTTATCATCCACCGTCCATCTAGCTCTTTCGTTCCAGCGCACTTCTTTTCCATTTGTTGTAACCCAGTTAAAAGCTATTTTGTTTGATGTGGCGATTCTACCATTCAGAAGGCCGGTGCGCGCAAGTAAGGCTGCTCCCGTGCATACAGTTAGCACATATTTACAGGAGACTGAAATGGTTTTTATGATGTCAATTAAAGCTGTGTTGTCCACTTCTTTTCTGGTGCCATAGCCTCCTGGTATAAGAAAGAGATCAATGGACCCAAGCATTGTGTCTAAACTTTCTGTTGGTATAGAAACTCCGTGTTTATTACTAATCATCCCACCTTCCAGTGAGCAAAATACAATGGAATAAAGATCGTTTAACCTTCCAAAAATTTCAACTGGTCCGAATACATCGAGGGTTTCAAAATTGTCGAAAACCAGTACTGTTACATTCATCCTTTAATTTTTAAGACAGCTTCTTTAATAATAATACCCAAAAATGATATTCATTTCGTCCTCGCTTGTTAAGCCGAAATTGATTGTTTTGGTAGTAGTATTATTATAGGTGACCACACTTGTTAGTCCCTCTCCTGCTTTCAGTTTGATGGGTGTTGTAAGGTTTGTAACTAGGGGGTGTTCCCAGTCGGTATTTTCGTAAACAATTTCTCCATTACGTGTGCCACCTAAAATCTTTATTTGAAATTTCTCGCCGGTCTTATGAAAGTGTGAAGTAAGTGTAATAACCGTAACCGCTTTGGTAAAAGTAAAATCGGTGGTGATGGTTTTGCGCGTGTTGGCTGGAATGGAAAAGTTATAGTTGGCAAAGTTGATAGACTGCGCTTCATTTACCACACTTGCCTGTGGTACGGTATACATGTTGATATAGTTCTCGCCAGTTAAGTAGTTGGTTTGCTTATTGAAGTAGTGCGCGTTTAAGTCGAGCTGAGTTGCAGGAGGAACCTTCAATGCAACGCCGGCAGGAAAAATATAGGTAGTATTTACATCAGTACCTCCACCAAGAAAAATATGGTTTTGCATTTGCCCAAATGTGGTAATATTAAAGCTGGCATCTGCATTATACAAATCTCTCAACGTGTTCACTGGTGGCAGTAGCGCAGCATTTTGAAAGCCGTATAACACAAAATGGTGGCTGTTTGGCCGGCCTTGCAGGATAAATTTATTTACATAAACAGTAGTAGAATTTGCTGTAGTTCTACTGACAAAGACTTCTCGTTCTGTATTCGGAAATATAGTAAAAGGATTGATAGCTAACTGAAACCCCTCGGCTGCTGCAGGTGGGGGCATGGCTACAAAGGTTTTGGTGCATACTGTTTTATTGTTCAATATCGTTTCATCAACAACGCTACCTGTTTTTGGTGCGCCTTTTTGGATCCACTGTTTCACAAATTCAATTTGTCCCAGGGTTAAATTTTGCCCACCCAAAGGCATCAATGCGCCATATTTAGAGGTAGCCTGACAATCAATTTTCTGATACAACAAACTGTTTAAATAGTCTCCAGACTTTACCCTTAATAATCCAGCGGTTTTCGCTGCTGCATTTTTGGATGCACTATTAACTAAATTATCGTAAGCTACTGCTGAAGTTAACACTAGGTTATGCTGAATGTAGGTAGCATCGCTGGAGGATGCGTGACAGCCGCTTGTTGCACAAGTTGGTGTTAATATAGTCTCTTGAATAATGGTCCAGGTATCTTTAATAGAAGAGCCAGTAATAGCTGATGTGCTGCCAGCATTTTTATTACAAGATTCTAGGGAAAAAAACAGAACAATTATTGCAATGGATAATAGGGCTATTTTAAAGTACTTCATATTCAAATGGGTTTAACTATAATTTGAAGTTAGGATATTTCCTAAGAGTAAAGTTTAAGCTCATATCCAACAACTGGTTCAGAAGATACAACTACCTATTACTGTTGTTATTAGGAATATATCCGAATAAGGTAGAAAATTCAATTATTGAGCAAAATTGTTTCTTAAATTTGTTATATTTAACATAAATAAGAAATAAAATGAATTATCTCGAATTCCTCGAAGCTTTACATAGCTACCAGGTATTCTCAACAAGAGATATCATTAAAATATTTCCAGCATTTGATTCTAGGCGTTTGGTTGAATGGCAGAAAAAAGGGTACCTGCAAAAAATTGTCAATAAATGCTATGTATTTTCCGACATCCCCAAGAACGAATGGCTTAAACACAGAATCAGCAACTGCATTTATAAGCCATCCTATATTTCGTTGGAATCTGCACTTGCCCATTATAACCTGATTCCGGAAGCGGTGTTTGCTATTCAGAATATCACCACGCAAAAAACAATGAACTATCAAACGGAGGTTGGCGTCTATAATTATAGAACAGTCAAACCAAAATTATTTTTTGGTTATACAGTGAATAGAATCCAACAACTTCCTATTCTAATGGCCGAACCAGAAAAAGCAATTCTTGATTATCTTTATTTGAATGCAACTATCAAATCCTTGACCGATATCGAATCAATTAGGCTGAACCAATCTGTGGTGAATGAAATAATTGATTGGAAAAAATTTGCCTCATACACGGCTTGTTTTGAAAGTACTACTATTAATAGAAAAGCAAAGTTGTTACTAAAAATATATTCCAATGCTCGCACTATCTGAAATAGAAAAATCATATCCTGAAAACCTTCGTGGTTTTAGGCGATTTATGCTTCGGGAATATTTACAGCATAAAATTCCATTATTCTCCCTCTAAGACAAACGGCTTCGATATATTTTAGCTACTTTCATTGCCTTGATCCAAATACGTTGAATGAATGAATTAAAATATAGCGAAGAGGAACTGGTTCAGATGCTTAGAAATAAGGATCAACAGGCATTTTCTTACCTATATGATAATTATGCAGCCATTTTGAACGGTACCATCTTACGAATGGTGGAGGATACTGGCTTGGCAGAAGACATTTTGCAGGAAGCATTTGTTAAAATCTGGCATAATTTTTCGGCCTACGATAGCACAAAAGGTCGTCTTTTTACCTGGATGATGAACTTAACCAGAAACCTGACCATCGACACCATTAGAAGTAAAGGCTATAAAAAACAGCGTTTAATCTCTTCCGACGAAAATTCCGTAAGTAATATAACAGACAACAATAGAGCCGCAGATAAATTGGATACAATCGGTCTTAAAAAGCAATTGGCCTTATTGAAACCAGAATTAAAAAATTTGATTGAACTTGCCTATTTTCAAGGATACACACAAGAGGAAATATCCAAAGAAACAGCTTTGCCCTTAGGTACAGTAAAATCAAGGATGAGAACAGCAATTTTAGAACTTAGAAAAATAGTAGCATAAAGAAAAGTGGACGCGAAAGAAATGATATCATCTGGCATGTTAGAACTCTATGTTCTTGGCTTATGCACTGCAACAGAAAATGCAGCGGTTGAGCAGGGGATATTGGCGTATCCCGAACTGTTAGAAGAGATAGCGGCCATTGAATCTGCCATGGAAAAACTTGCATTGGCCAACGCCGTTGCACCCAACCCTAGCTTAAAAGATAAACTTTTTGCAAAAATTAATGAGCCAGTTCTTAGTACCAATTCTACTGCTACTATAGATACTATACCGCTTCCTACTGCTACAGCTGCACCAGTATATTCCATTTCACGCAATTGGAAGATGATTGCTGCTGCTTCTATTGGCATACTAGTAGTGAGTGCTACGTTTAACCTGATCTATTTTAATAAATATTCAACTGTTAGTACCAGTTTAACTGAGACCAAAGAATTACTGGAAAAAGAGCAGCTTCGGACCAAGGATTTCAAAAACGATTTAGATATTGTAAGAGACCCAAACAATACCATGGTGTCTCTAAAAGGACTAGAAAACAATCCCAATGCTACCGCTAAAATATTTTGGTTCCAAGAAACGGGCGAAGTAAGGATTGATGCCAGTAACTTACCCGCTGCACCTGCAGGCATGCAATACCAGTTCTGGGCCATTGTGGACGGAAAGCCTATTGATGGAGGTATGATCATTACCAACAACAATGGTACAAAATACCGTATCCAAAAAATGAAATCCTTTGGCAAAGCACAGGCCTTTGCCATCTCCCTAGAAAAAGAAGGGGGCAACACAACTCCTACTACTGTTGTTAGTCTGGGCAAAATTATTTAAGGCATCATCGTTTGTTTTAATGATACCGTTTCCAAAATATTCTTTACTCCTATTTTATATTTCTTTTCCTTTTTAATACGCTTTACTCCTATTTAATATTCTTTCCTCCTCCATAATTATTGTTGAGAAAAATAATGGTTGATTTTAAATCCAAGCAGATTCATTCCTCGTAGGTAAAGTATCAGAAACAAAAATCCTTTACTTAAAATCTACAAAATGAACCGTAAAAAACTTATGCTTACCGCAATTATTGCCGTAGCATTTATTACAGGAGGAATCCTTTATGCAGCAGATCATATTGATACGCCTGCAGTTACCAACCAGTCCACAGACATTACCGATCTGTATGTATTTCGTGGATCCGATGCGGCAAATTTAGTGTTCGTGGCAAATAGTCAAGGGCTGACTAGTCCCGCTAACTCTACCAACCTTAAATTCGACGAGAATACTGTTCTGGAATTTAATATCGACAAAACAGGCGATAATATTGAAGACCTAGTGATTCAGTGTAAGTATGATGCAGCTACCAACAAAATGCAAGTATACGGTCCCATTGCACCATCCGCTACTGGCACAAAAAGTAAGCTGGAAGGAGCCGTTAGTGTTGAAGTTGCCATTACCGCATACGGTGCTTCTGCTACATCAGCTACAGGAACTAACGGGATTAAAGTTTTTGCTGGACCAAGAGATGATCCATTCTTTTTCGACTTAAATCGCTATAAAGCAATCCTTGCTGGCACTGCTCCAGGTTTCTCAAATCCGGGTACAGATACATTTGCTGGCACCAATGTGTTGAGTATTGTTGTAGAAGTGCCTAAAACACTGATAGGGGCAACAGGCAATATCAATGTATGGTTAGAAACAAAAAAGAAGATTTAATTATTCCATCAACTAAAATTCAACTAACATGAAATCACGTAACATATTTATAGCAATATTAGTAACTAGCAGTTTCTTAATGACGTCTTGTAAAAAAAACGACGTAGCCACAGCACCTACCATTTACTACGAGCAACAAGACCAAATGGGAAGACCCGCTATTAACACCGTTTTTGTAACTGCAGCGGCCGACAAAGATGCTTTCAATACTTCCATTCCAAGCGCCATGGGTGCAGCGTTTCAATCTAAATTTCAAGCAAGGCTGATGGCTTTGAATGCAGGGTATACTACAAATGCATTGGGTCAGAATGCGGCAATCTTTACAGGCTTATTGGCTACAGACGTATTAGGCGTTTCAACTTCAGCTCCCACCACATTTTTTGACGGGACGAACGTACTCACTGGAAGAAATGTATCAGACGATGTCATTGACGTAGAACTGTTATTAATTTTTGGCGGACCTACTGGTGCAAGTAATCCAGGATTAACAAGGGATAATGTAAATGCAAATGACAAAGCATTTTCCACCACATTCCCCTACCTAGCAGCAGCTTGGTAAACAGGAATGTTCAATTAAAGAAGGGTAAAAAGCCAGAGCAATTACTCTGGCTTTTTACATCAAATAAAGTAGGATCACTTTCTGGTAAAGCTACCTGAACAAACCAATAAGATGTTTAAAAATGAAACACCTACTATTTTTTCTGCTGCTCATTTTTTTAGAAGCCCAACAAGTATTTGCGCAATTAACAATACAAGACAAATTGGTTGATACGGTAAGTAAACAAACCATAGAGCCTGCTATTGTTAATTTAAAAGAAGTAATACTGGAATCTAAAACGGCTACCATCTTCAATACCATTAGCAAAATTGATTTGGCCCTTAGCCCCGTTAAAAACACACAAGAATTATTGCGGAAAGTACCCGGACTTTTTATAGCCCAACATGCAGGCGGTGGTAAAGCAGAACAAATATTTTTACGGGGCTTCGATTGCGATCATGGAACTGATATACAAGTAAGCTTTGATGGCATGCCCGTAAATATGGTAAGCCACGCCCATGGACAGGGTTATGCAGACGCACACTTTATTATTCCTGAAACAGTGTATAATATTGACTTTGGAGTAGGCCCATATCATACCCAACACGGAAACCTAAATACGGCTGGGTATGTATCCTTTGCCTCTTTTAAAAATATTCCTAAAAGTATTTTTCAAATAGAAGCAGGAAGTTTTAATAGTTATCGTAGCCTGGCAATGATTGATTTACTCAAAAAAAACAAGGAAAAACAAAGTGCCTATATCGCTGCTGAATTAAACTATACCGATGGACCAACTATCAACAAACAAAACTTTCATCGCTATAATATTTTTGGAAAATATAATATAAGCATCGCCAATAATACCCAATTAACCATTACTCTTTCCACTTTTAAAAGTAACTGGAATGCAAGCGGACAGATTCCTACAAGGGCCGAGACTGCAGGTTTGATAGATAGATTTGGAAGTATTGATCCTACAGAAGGTGGGAATACAGAAAGGCAGAATGCTAACTTTATTTTAAAGCATCGATTTAAAAATGGCAGTAGCTTAGAGAACCAATTTTATTATACTCGGAATATCTTTAACCTCTATTCCAACTTTTCTTTCTTCTTAAATGATCCTATTAATGGCGACGAAATTAATCAGGCCGAAAAAAGACAGCTACTTGGATACAGTTCAAAATATAACCATACAAAATATTGGGGAAACAAAACCCTGAGTAGCACTTATGGTGTTGGGCTTAGGCATGACGTAACAACTGATAGTCGATTATCAAGTGTGGTGAAAAGGGAATTCTTAAGCGATATTCAACTGGGAAATATTAAAGAAACCAATGCATTCTCTTTTATGCAGCAAGAACTACACACGGGTAAGTGGCTTTTTGATGCTGGGTTACGCATTGACTATTTTCATTTTAATTATTATAATCAATTAACGAAAAGCCAATTCCCATCGCAACAAAAATCAACGATCAGTCCAAAAATTAATATCCAATATACCTTGAATCCGCGCATGCAAATCTTTGCAAAAGCGGGCAAGGGTTTTCATAGTAATGATACAAGGGTAGTGGTAGCCAATGAGGGAAAGGAAATTTTACCTGCAGCTTATGGCACGGATATAGGTGTAATATTAAAACCTGTTAGCAATCTTTTTATCAATTTGGCTTTTTGGCAATTGTATCTCCAACAAGAATTTGTGTATGTAGGTGATGATGGCAATATTGAGCCTAGTGGCAAAACGCTAAGGCAAGGAATTGATCTAAGTGTACGATACCAATTTTCAAAAAACATATTCGCAAACGCTAATGTTAATTTTACAAAACCAAGAGCCATCAATGAGCCAAAAGAAGCCAACTATATACCACTAGCACCTACGTTAACAAGTGTAGGTGGCATTTATTATAAAACAGCAAAAGGAATCAATGGCGGAATCAATTACCGATATATTCAAAACCGCCCTGCTAATGAAGACAATAGCATTGTTGCAAAGGGATATTTTTTATTAGACGCCGCAATTAACTATACAAAACCGAAATACGAAATAGGGGTTGCTATTGAAAACATGCTCAACATTAAATGGAACGAAGCACAGTTTGCCACAACATCTAGATTACAAAACGAACCGGCGCCAGTTACCGAATTAAATTTTACACCGGGCATTCCCTTTTTTGCAAAAATAAAACTGGCCGTTTTCTTAAATAAAACCAAATAAATATGATTGTTCTCCATAAAAAAATAACTATTAAATTCTTATCCATACTGATCATTGCTCTATGCACAAGCAGTTCTTTATGGGCGCATACTAGTATTGTTGACCTAGAAAAAATGAGCAAATCTGAAGCTGCTATTTTTTATATCCAATTGGGTTTTCAGCATATCCTTCCTTTGGGTCTTGACCATATTTTATTTGTGTTGAGTTTATTCTTACTAACGCCAAAATTAAAACCCATTTTGTGGCAGGCTACTGCTTTTACTATTGCACATACTGTTACTTTGGGATTATCTATGTATCAGGTTATTAAACCTCCTGCTAATATTGTTGAGCCACTGATTGCACTGTCCATTTTATATGTAGCATTAGAAAATATCTTTTCACCCAAACTAAAAGCATCCAGAATTTCTGTGGTATTTTTATTTGGATTGGTTCATGGAATGGGTTTTGCCAGTGCCTTGGGGCAGTTGGGTTTACCTCAATCGAGCTACGTGACTTCCTTAATCATGTTTAATCTAGGGGTAGAACTCGCACAAATTATAGTCATCTTATTAGCCTGGTTTTTGCTGGCAAAATGGTTTGGCAATAAAACTTATTATAGGAAAGCAATCGTTGTACCATTATCTATTCTAATTAGTACGGTAGCAAGTTATTGGGTAGTAGAAAGAATATTCTTTTAAGTAGATGAAATAGTATTATTTTAATTATAAGTAGGAGTAGTTTATTCTTTTAATAAAGTGGCGAGGTCTTTTGCTAAGGAAGGGTTTAAGTCGAATTCATTTTTATGGGCCTCTTGAAAATATTGCTTTGCATTATAACCTTTGTTTAAACCCTGCATAAGCTTACCCATCCAATAAAGTTCTAGACCCTCTAAAGGTTTTCC
>JANOYH010000045.1:0-1851 GCA_031428775.1 Bacteroidota bacterium | reverse complement strand
GTTGTTTAATTTTTCAGATAATAATGCAATACCAGCCACTACTGAAAATCCATACCAATATTCAGAACTGCTGAATATTAGAACAGAATTTAAGGGGAGCATTTTAAAAGAGACCTATCATTATTTCAAAGACCAGCATGAAATTGATTTTATTGGCTTTATTGACGACGACATTCAAATTTCTGTAGCATCAATTAATCAACTCATTGAAACAGCTTATGAACATTCTCTAGACGCATTTCAAGCAGCGGTACATCCGGATAGTTTTTATAGTCATTCTTATAATGTACTGGATGTTGCAAAAACAATTCAGTATGTGCATTGGGTAGAGATCATGATGCCATTTTATCGAAAGCAGCTATTTGATGCAGCGGATATTTTTTATGAGGATTGTATTTCATCTTATGGGATTGATAATTACGCAATGCCTTATTTTCAAAAGGTATTGGGGTTAAATAAAGTAGCAGTGATTCATAGCGTTTCTATGAAACATTTGAGAGCAGTAACAGATGGTAGTAAGGTCTTTTCAAATGGGTTAACGGCTAGGCAAGAAGGGGAGAAGATTAGGGATGAAGTTTTATCAATGATTAAAGCAAATTATGCTGATTTGTTTTCTAAGAGATATTTGAAAGAAGTTTATGGTGTTGGAACTTTTAGGTGGGAGGCTTGGAAGTATAAATTAAAGGAGTTTTTCAAATAATCACACCCTTTAATTCTTGTATCCTTTTTATTTTGGCAGTAATATTTTTATGATATACAACTTTTACACTTTCAGATAGGAAAGAGTTTTTTATCATTAAATAGATTGCATTTTCTTTTTTCTTGAATTCATTAAGTATTCTTTCGGCTCTCTTCTGTATAATGTTCAATCTCAAAGCAAGTTCAAGAAAGTTATCCCTGCCATAATAGCCATAGGTGGAATAGAATGGAGAATCAATATCATTTTTATACAAGTCCAACGCAGTATCGCCTTCCATGGGTGTATGTATTACGGAACTCAATAAATCGTAAGCAGGTGATAATTGATATTCACCTTCATCATTGCGTAGTAGGGAAAAATTTTTCATGTGCGCATCTCCATTGGAGAATATATAATTAAATAGGACGAGTAGAAAAAATCGCTCTAATGCTGGAACTGAGGCGGCAACAAATTTTTTGATCAATAACCCTATTTCTTCATAGCTACCATCGTATTTGAAAGTCTCACCATGCGTTTCTTTTGTTCTATTTGACAATTGTGCAAAATCTTCCTGCTGGTATTTGCCTCCAGTTGGTTTTACATCAAACCGTTTGGTGATATAAGCGGGTGTGCCGTCTTTAAAATAGATAAATGCATTATCAGCCGTTTTAATACCGAACAATTTACTCGCTATCTGCATAGTCAGGTGTTCATTCGCTGGCACCTCGTTAATGTTAATTAATTGCTTGGAAGTAGGGAGTGGTTTTAAAATATACTGCCCACCTTTTTCTGTCAGGACTAATTTTTTATTTTCAAGGCGTAAGGAATACTTTAATTGCACCCCTGAAATGGATAAATGTTTACTATGTTCTTGAAAAAAAATAAGGTTATCTGCTTTGGGTGCATCAAAGGGCAATATATCGGGAACTTGAAATTTTTCAAATAGCTTTTTTCTGCAGGTAAGACAATAGCCTCCTTTTACTTCCTTGTAACATCCTTTACATTGCATCAGTCCACTTGTTTTATCGTTATTGCCCCAATGGTATCTTCAGCTGTTGTTTGAAGCAGCCGAGTAAAGTCATCTTTCTCATCGATTTTTAATAAACGACATTGAATATCTTTATTAACACCTTCTGATAACAGACCTTGGAAGAAAGCAAATAAATTAGCTG
>JANOYH010000044.1:0-6551 GCA_031428775.1 Bacteroidota bacterium | reverse complement strand
GAAAAAAACTTAAAAAGGCCTATTATCCTATTAATTTCACCTACTTATTTTAGTTGAATTCGTTAACTTCGCACCTCTATTTAAAAATTTATCATTTAAACCGTTTTTTCATGAGTACAGTTAAAGTTGCCATCAATGGTTTTGGACGTATCGGTCGCCTAGTTTTTCGTCAAATCTATAATATGGAAGGTATTGAAATCGTTGCTATTAACGACTTGACCAGTCCCCAAGTTTTGGCCCACCTACTTAAATATGATAGCGCTCAAGGCCGTTTCGACGCAAATGTTACCGCTACCGCCGATTCGATCATTGTAAACGGCGAAACCATTAAAATATATGCACAAAGAGATCCAGCCCAAATTCCATGGGGTGTGCACGCAGTTGACGTAGTTATTGAATCTACTGGTTTCTTCACAGATAAAGAAAAAGCAGCAGCTCATATCACCGCAGGCGCTAAACGCGTAGTAATCTCTGCACCTGCTACTGGCGAAATGAAAACAGTTGTTTTCAATGTTAACCACGATATCTTAGATGGTTCTGAAACCATCATCTCTGGCGCATCTTGTACTACCAACTGTTTGGCTCCAATGGCTAAAACCTTAAACGATTCTTTCGGAATTGTTACTGGTATCATGACCACCATTCACGCTTATACAAACGATCAAAATACTTTAGATGCACCGCATCCAAAAGGAGATTTGCGTAGAGCAAGAGCCGCAGCTCAAAACATTGTTCCTAATAGCACGGGTGCTGCAAAAGCCATCGGCCTTGTATTACCTGAACTAAAAGGTAAACTAGACGGCAGCGCTCAACGAGTTCCAGTTATTACCGGTTCATTGACTGAATTGACCACTATCCTTACTAAAAAAGTAACGGTTGATGAAGTTAATGCAGCTATGAAAGCAGCTAGCAACGAAAGCTTCGGTTATACAGAAGACGAAATAGTGAGCAGCGATGTAATTGGTATTCACTTCGGTTCTTTATTCGATGCTACCCAAACTAAAGTTCAAACCATGGGCGATGTACAAATGGTAAAAACAGTTAGCTGGTACGATAATGAAATGAGCTATGTATCTCAATTGGTTAGAACAGTGAAGTATTTCGCTGGATTAATTAAATAAGCATAATAGTCAACTATATTTAAAACGTTTTTCATGAGCCAATTCTCTGACCACAATTTTAAAGGCCAGAAAGCCTTGATTCGAGTCGACTTCAACGTGCCCCTTAACGCGGAATATGTAATCACCGACGATAACCGCATGCGTGCTACTATTCCTACTATTAAGAAAGTATTGGCAGACGGCGGCAGTGTTATTTTGATGAGCCATTTGGGTAGACCCAAAGACGGACCAATTGAAAAATATTCCTTAAAACACCTTGTCTATCATTTAATAAATTTGCTTGATGGCGCTACGGTGAAATTTGCAGACGATTGTATTGGCACTAGTGCTACTGAAATGTCTGCCTCTTTACAAATTGGGGAAGTACTGTTATTAGAAAACTTGCGCTTCTACAAAGAAGAAGAAAAGGGCGATACTGCATTTGCAGAAAAGCTAAGCAAACTGGGTGATGTTTATGTGAACGATGCTTTTGGAACAGCGCACCGAGCTCACGCTTCTACCGCTGTAATTGCACAATTCTTTCCAGGAGAAAAGAAAATGTTTGGCTTGGTAATGAATGGTGAAGTAGCTAGCGCTGAGATTGTGATGCACAAAGCCGAAAAACCTTTTACAGCCATCATTGGTGGTGCAAAAGTTTCCGATAAAATTTTGATTATCGAAAATTTATTGAATCGTGCTACTGATATCATTATCGGTGGAGGAATGGCGTACACTTTCATGAAAGCGCAAGGTGGTGCCATTGGTAATTCTTTGTGTGAGAACGATAGATTAGAGATGGCAGTTGCTTTATTGAAAACGGCAGAAGAAAAAGGGGTTTGTATTCACTTGCCTTCCGATACTATTATTGCAGATGCATTTTCTGCCACTGCAAATACTTCAACATCACCAAGCAATCATATTCCTGATGGTTGGATGGGACTCGATATCGGTCCTAATGCAGCGGAACAATTTGCTAATGTGATCAAACGCTCCAAGACCATTTTATGGAATGGACCAATGGGCGTGTTTGAGATGGAAAAATTCCAACACGGTACCAAAGCAATAGCAGTAGCTATAGCTGCTGCAACAAAAGCTGGCGCATTTTCACTAGTAGGCGGTGGAGATAGTGTTGCCGCTATAAACCAATTTGGTTTTGCTGATCAAGTAAGCTATGTATCTACAGGTGGTGGTGCTATGCTAGAATACTTTGAAGGAAAAGTATTGCCCGGTATTGCAGCTATCAACGAATAAATAGCCAAATTGGCATAAATAAATTAAATCCCTGCTAAATTGTAATCTTAGCAGGGATTTTGTTACTTATACTTTGTAAATTCAAACAAGAATTAAAAACAAAAGAAATGAACACAAAAAATCTCACCCTAATTGGTATTGCCATTCTGTTATTATTTTTAGGCGGTTGCGGTTGCAACGGATATAATGGACTGGTAACTCAAGACGAGACCGTTAAAAAAGCATGGAATAATGTACAAAGCGACTATCAACGTAGGGCTGACCTAATCCCCAATTTGGTAAATACCGTTAAAGGGGAAGCCAATTTTGAGCAGACTACCCTTCAAAATGTAATACAGGCAAGGGCTAGTGCTACCCAAATTAAATTGGACGCGAAAGACTTGACTCCAGAAAAAATGCAACAGTACCAAGCAGCTCAAGGACAATTGTCACAGGCTCTGGGTAGATTGTTGATGGTAACTGAAAACTATCCTAACCTTCGTGCAAACGATGCGTTCCGTGGATTACAGGCACAACTGGAAGGCACTGAAAACAGAATCAAAGTTTCTCGTAACGATTTCAATGCTGCCGTTGCTGAATACAATACTAAAGCACGTTCATTCCCTATGAATATCTTAGCTGGTATCACTGGCTTTAAGGTGAAAGAAGGATTTACTGCTGAAGTAGGTTCAGAAAAAGCACCTGAAGTAAAATTCTAAATCTGATTCATGTTCTCACTATTCAAGAAAAAAGCAGTTGACTTTTTTTCGGCCGACGAAAAAGAACTAGTAGTACAAGCTATCAAAGACGCAGAAATGCGTACTAGTGGCGAAGTGCGCGTGTATGTAGAAAGCCATTGTACTTATGTAGAACCATTACGCAGGGCGATGGAACTGTTTCAAGAATTGAAAATGAATGAAACGGAATCTCGAAATGCGGTACTAGTATATTTGGCCACTAAAGACAGGCAATTGGCGGTGTATGGTGATGAAGGCATACACCAGAAAGTGGGACTTGAATTCTGGAATACGGAAGTGCAGAAAATGCTCTTGTTGTTCAATAAAAATAACTTCGGACAAGGCATTGCAACCGTTGTGCGTGATATTGGCGAGGCTTTGGTTTTACACTTCCCTTTCAACGGTAAATCGGATAAGAATGAACTTCCGGACGACATCGTCTTTGGAAAATAATTAAACCCATCAAGGCGCTCAATGAGTGCCTTGATGGGTATTTCAGGTACTTTATTTATTAGTCCTTCAGCATGAAACAATTTCTGATCATTTTATTTGGTTGCATCCTTTTCAGTTTTGTACAGGCACAAGACCTATTGCCAAAACCAAGCCCAGCTAGATTGGTTACGGACATGGCCAATGTGTTATCGTCCGAACAAAAAGAAATACTAGAAAGGAAATTAGTGGCACTAGACGATAGCTCTTCTAATCAAATTGCTGTTGTATTGTTGAAGACCTTAGATGGTTATCCTATTGAAGAATATGCCAACAAGCTATTTCGTGCCTGGGGTATTGGGAATAAAGCAACCAACAATGGAATACTCATTTTGGTTTCTGTTGATGAACACAAAATAAGAATAGAAATTGGTTATGGTTTAGAAGGCGCTATCCCTGATATAGTCACTGCCAGTATTATTAGAAATGATATTGTTCCCAATTTTAAAACGGGTGAATATTATCGTGGAATTGACTTGGCCACCAATTCATTGGCAAAAGCAGCTGTAGGGGAGTATAAGGTGAAGCGCGATAAAAAGCCAATGGTTGGATCAAAAGGCGGAGGCAAACAAATCATTACTTTCTTAATTATTCTGGTTGTTGTAATCATCATGATCAGTAGGGGCAGAGGTGGCGGTGGCGGCGGAATGATGAGTAGGCGCGGTGTTGGCGGGGTTGCTGAAACATTGTTTTGGGCTTCCTTATTATCTGGCGGTGGCGGTGGTGGAAGAAGTAGTGGAGGAGGATTTGGCGGTGGAGGTGGCGGCTTCGGTGGATTTGGCGGAGGTTCCAGCGGTGGTGGTGGTGCCAGCGGAAGTTGGTAATTGTTTAAATGAAGGGTCATGAAAAAATATTTTCTTTTTTTAGCAACAATCCTTTGCAGTCATAGCTATATACAAGCACAGTTTTCGAAACTACCTATCGGAAAAAAAATCCATCTTACCGTTGAAACAAATAATGTGACAGACGTTTCCATATTAGATCAGCACATGCAAATGCTGAGTGATATGTTTATGCAGTCCACTCTTGAAGTCAAAGCAGTCACACAAAATGGATATACATTAGAGTTGATTGCAAAGCGCATGAAACTTGCTTTTTCGATGATGGGTAACGAACAAAAAATTGATACGGATAGTATTGCCGATAAGTCTGATACATTGGTTGCTAAAGCGTTTGAATTTATTAATAAACCACAAACCATTGTAGTAGAGAATGGCATCATTGTTTTCCGCACAAAATTAGTAGAAGTCAATGCCATGAATAACAACGTGGAAGACCTGAATAAATTCTTCTTGACCATAGAGCCAAACAATTATAAGCAAGGCTATCAATGGACGGACTCAACAATCGATGGCGGTATAAAGCTTACCAACAAGTACACCATCATGAATGTGTCTGCTTCTGAGGTAGAAGTTAATGTAAATGTTGATTTGATGTTACAGTCCACTACCAAACAAGGAGGGGTTGACATAAAACAAAATGTCAAAGGCTTCGGAACAGCCAAACGCAAATACAATAAATTGACATCAATATTAATCAACGAAGTCAGTAGTATTGATATGAATGGAACTGCGGAAACATTTGAAATGACAACCCCCATCATTATGAAACTGAAATACAAAACTACTGTTCAGTAGCAGTTTTCAATCATCATTTTTAAAAAAACAGTTTCAACTGTTGTTGAAACTGTCAATGAGTATTTCTTGCAGGTTAATTAAACGTTACTTCTTAGCTGCAATTTTACTATTTACATAGTCGGCCATAGCTTTTGCCCCCATGTTTTCTTTAGTATTAGCCAGTGTTTTCAAAATCAAATTATTGATAAACGGATCTGTTTGTTCACGAACTTGTTGTGGTATGACATTTCTGAATTTCACAATTTCATCCACACCTCTTTCGAAATTTTGTTGATTGGTTACTTTCTCAAGAAAAGCACTAAAGGAAGATAGAGAACTGAATTTTTCTTGCGATAAGGGCATCTTGATAAAATTATTTAGAATAAAATCGTAGGCCGATTCATCGCCAAATTCAATGATCACATTTGCAATAGCCGTATTTAACCTGCCCCTAGATGCTTGTTTTGAAAATGCCAAAGCAATTTGAAAAGCCTTTGCACTATCAATCAATGACAAGGCTTCTAGTGCTGCGCCAGCAACTGAATAGGACGAGTCATTGGTGGCATTGGTAAATAGATTAATATAAGAGACATTATTTTGTTTACCAAGTAAGTCAATTGCATCGGCTCTTACCATACGTTTGGCATCTCTTTCTGCAATTGATTCGACCTTTTTAATGATGGCAGCATCTAGTTTTTTATTTGCCATTACGGTTAATGCCTTTGAACGTATTCGATAAAAAGTATCAGCCAACGCTTTTGTTACCAATTGAATAGCGGCAGGTTCAGTCATTTTTTTGCCAGCAAAGTCTATGGCTTCTTGGCGGTCAAGATAATTTGTGGCATGTTCATATTGATAAATATATTCAGCTAAAGATTTATTTTCTTTTTTTTCAGCCAGTAAAATTTTATGAGCGTCTACATTAATCAAATCTGGTTTAATGAATGAAGCAAACTGAAACGTGTCTGATTTATTTTCTACCCAAATTTTATGTGAAGTTTTTTTGCCGCCAGCATATAGATCAACAACTATTGGCAATTTGAATAATTTATCGCCAGTTTGTGTTTGTTTGATCAATACTTGCGCTATGTTATTGGTTGCATCATAGCTATAGTTGATTTCTAGTTTGGGATGGCCATTGCCGAAATACCACTGGTTAAAAAACCAATTCAAATCATTGCCAGTTACTTTTTCAAATGCTAGTCGAAGTTTGTGTGCACTACCATTCCCGAATTTATTGTTGGTTAAATATTTGTTGAGTGAAGCAAAGAAAGCTTTATCGCCTACATAATTTCTTAGCATGTGTAAAATTCTACCTCCTTTCTGATAACTCACTTGGTCAAACATGTCTTCCCTGCTTTCATAAAAAAAACGAACCA
>JANOYH010000043.1:0-1517 GCA_031428775.1 Bacteroidota bacterium | reverse complement strand
AAAAAAAACGAACCAGGTCTTTGCTAGAACTACCGCTCATGAGATAGGTCTGCATTTCTTTATAGTTTTCATAACCTGCTGCATCGGCACCGTATTTGTATTCCTCCCAAAGCAGTTGACTGTAGTCGGCAAAACTTTCGTTAACGGTTAAGTTGCTCCAGCTTTCGGCAGTAACGTAGTCGCCAAACCACTGATGAAACAATTCATGTGCAATGGTTCCTTCCCAGGCATTTTCATCTAATAATTCTCTCGCATTTTGTTGGGCATTTTCTTGGTGAAGGGTAGCCGTAGTGTTTTCCATGGCTCCGCTTACATAGTCGCGCCCAACAACCTGATTATATTTAACCCATGGGTATTCTATCCCAGTAACTTTTTCTGAAAAGAACTGCATCATTTCGGGTGTTAGTCCAAATATCTTTCTTGCTACTTTCTCATATTCTTTCTCTACATAATAGCTCACTTCTTTTCCTTTATAACTATCTTTTACAATGGCCCAATCGCCCACACCTATAAAAAATAAATAGGGGGCATGGGGTTGGTCCATTTTCCAATAGTCTGTTCTTGTGCCGTCACTATGTTTTGTTTGTGAAATTAATTTTCCATTGGATAATGAAACGTATTTAGCAGGAACCCTTAGATTGAATTCAGTGGTTGTCTTTTGATTAGGACGGTCAATAGTAGGAATCCAAACTGAAGTGCCTTCGGTTTCTCCTTGGGTCCAGATTTGGGTAGGCTTGGTTTTATCTTCACCAAGTGGGTTAATGAAATAAAGTCCTTTTGCATCTGTGATGGCAGCGCTACCTTCCACTTTGAATTCGTCTGGTTTGGCAGTATATTCTATGTAAACGGTATATTTTTCGGTATTGAGATAGGTTTTGTTGAGTTGAATTTTCAAGAAATTGCCATCGTATTTGAATTTGAGGGCAATGGGTTTTCCCGCTTTTAACAGGGCTACTTTATGAATTTCCATTCCTTTTGCATCTAATTGTAGGGAATCGGTAGGATAAAAATGAGGTTTTAGGCTAATCCAAACTTTTCCATCAAGGTAAGACCTGCTATAATCGAAGCTTGCATCTAGTTTTGTATGCAACAAATCATTGATTTTAGTAGCTGTTGCGCGATAATTTTTTTTCCAGTCGCCCGACCCCTTCATAGGCTGGGCATGAGCAAATCCAAGGATTGCAATAGAAAATAGGACAAGAACTTGCTTCATATAGCTTTATTTAAAGTGTCAAAGATAATAGTGAGTGGCTTTTAAACGTTTAATATTCAGTTAAATGGCTAAATGGGCCAGATTTATACCAAAAACATGGGAGAACTGATTTCTAGGAATTGATTTAGATTTGCTCAGTAAAGTTTTTAGCATGCAAAAGCACCGTAGAGGGCTAATTATATTGATTTTGATCTCAGGCTTTTTTGGTCTGCCGGAGTTGCATGCCCAGAAGACCTATTTCATCTTTATGCAAACCGATACTAAAATTCCTTTTACTGTTCAAATGGGGGATAAAACCTTTTAT
>JANOYH010000042.1:0-4690 GCA_031428775.1 Bacteroidota bacterium | reverse complement strand
TCAGTTTTTTGATACCATCAGTTTCAACAGTACAAAACAAGCTACCAATCAAATTCCTTTAATGCGCTATCGTTTGTATCAATATGTGATAGCCTTCAACCATTTTAAAGACGAACTTTTTCTTTGCGAAAATCAAATAGCTGGATTAGAGTCAGACATTGCCATGGTGGAGTCAATTATTAAAAGTAAAGATGTGCCTGTTTATCCGTTTAAGATTTCTGGCGCGGAAAGCTCTAATATGATCGATCAAGATTATCGTGATATGGTGCAGAAAGGAATACAGTCCTGCTTGCGCGGTAACGTTTTTCAAATTGTACTAAGCAGAAGATTTAACCAATCATTCACAGGCGATGAATTCAATGTGTACCGCGCTTTAAGAAGTGTGAATCCTTCACCTTATTTATTCTTTTTCGATTATGGTGATTATAAATTGATGGGGTCTTCTCCTGAAGCACAGTTGATTATTCAAAATGGACAAGCAGTGGTGCATCCAATAGCGGGCACTTTTAAAAGGTCTGGCGATGACGCTATTGATAAAGCAATGGCAGAAAAATTATTGCTTGATGCTAAAGAAAACGCCGAGCACGTGATGCTGGTTGATTTGGCTAGAAATGATTTAAGCAGGTGTTGCGATGATGTGGTGGTAAGTCATTATCGTCAAGTACAATACTATAGTCATGTCATACATCTTGTAAGTGAAGTAACTGGAAAAGTGAGGGCCGGTCATAACCCTTTTGAACTTTTGGCAAAAACCTTTCCTGCAGGCACTTTGAGCGGGGCGCCTAAATTCAAGGCAATGGAATTGATAGATGCTTTTGAACCTACAGCAAGGGGCTATTATGGCGGTGGAATTGGATTTGTTGGATTTAATGGAAGTTGTAATCACGCCATCATGATCCGTACTTTTTTAAGCAGTAATAATACACTTACTTATCAAGCTGGTGCAGGTGTTGTTGCAGCTAGCGTGCCAGAAAATGAATTGCAAGAAGTGAATAATAAATTAAACGCGCTGAAACAAGCCATCATTATTGCAGAAGATATATAACGGTATAAATATGAAGATTTTAGTTTTTGATAATTACGATTCATTCACGTATAATTTGGTCCACTTAGTGGAAAAAATAACCAATATTAAAGCGGATGTTTTTAGGAACGATGAGATTCCATTAGAGCAGATAAAAGCATACGACAAAATCATTTTATCTCCTGGTCCAGGTGTACCCTCTGAAGCGGGACTATTGATACCATTAATCAAAGAATACGCAGCCAGCAAATCCATATTGGGCGTGTGTTTGGGCCACCAAGCAATCGGTGAAGCGTTTGGAGGTACATTGTCAAACCTTAGCACAGTTTACCATGGTATTGCAACGCCCATTCAACAAATACATGAAGAAGGTAAAACAAATGCATTATTTGAAGGATTGCCAGATCAGTTTACCGTTGGCCGTTACCATAGTTGGATTGTGAACAAAGAAGGGCTATCTACTGATTTAAGAATTACTGCATTGGAAGAGCACGGATACATTATGGCCATGGAACATCGTAGTTATGATGTACAAGGTGTACAGTTTCATCCGGAAAGTATTTTAACACCCGATGGTGAAACAATCTTAAGAAACTGGTTAAAGCGTTAACATGAAAAAGTTATTACAATATTTATTTGAGTATAAAACACTCAGCAGAGAAAAGGCAAGAGAAGTACTGATAGAGATGTCAGGTGGTCAATTCAATGAAAGCGAGATTGCTGCATTCATCACGGTGTTTATGATGCGCAGTATTACTATTGAAGAATTACAAGGCTTTAGAGACGCTTTATTGGAATTATGTGTAAAAGTTGATTTGAAGGAACATGATGTAATGGACATTGTAGGCACAGGAGGTGACGGTAAAAACACTTTTAATATCTCTACACTGTCCTGCTTTATTGTTGCCGGCGCAGGTCAAAAAGTGGCTAAGCATGGTAACTATGGTGCAAGCTCAATTAGTGGTGCTTCTAATGTGATGGAACAACTGGGGTATAAGCACAAGAATCAACAAGACCAATTATTGAAGGAATTAGAAGCTTCCAATATTTGCTTTCTACACGCACCCTTGTTTCATCCAGCATTAAAAGTGGTTGGGCCTATTCGCAAGAATCTAGGTGTTCGCAATTTCTTTAACATGTTAGGTCCCATGGTAAATCCTGCATCACCTGCGTATCAATTAGTAGGTGTGTATAATTTAGAAATGGCTAGGATTTATAATTATTTATTACAACAAACAGGAAAAGCGTTTACTATTATACATAGTCTTGATGGTTACGATGAAATCTCCCTGACCAATGATACCAAAGTCATTACTAATTTGGGCGAGCGCATTTATACCCCCGAACAATTAGGTAAAAGAACCGTATCTGCATCAGATATCTACGGAGGAAATACAGTGGAAGAAGCTGCAGCCATCTTTATTAAAATCATTAAAGGAGAAGGTAGTTGGGCACAGAACGCTGTGGTGTTGGCCAATGCAGCAATGGCATTGCAGTGTACTGGTAAGTATCAAAACCATGATGCAGCTTATCATGCGGCTGTAGAAAGTTTAGAATCTGGCAAGGCTTTACAATCATTACAAACTTTAATATCCTTGCAATAAATGAATATTTTAGAAAAAATAGTGGTACGCAAAAAAGAAGAATTGGCTGAACGAAAATTGAAAATGCCTGTAGAAGCATTAATGCAACAGCCTTTCTTTAAAAGAGAAACTTATTCTTTGAAACAGTTTCTGCAAGACCCCACTAGGACTGGCATTATTGCAGAATTTAAAAGAGCTTCTCCTTCCAAAGGCGTTATCAATGACAAAGTAGATGTTGTTACCATTACAGGTGCGTATGCCCAACATGCAAGCGGCATTTCTGTATTGACGGATACGGATTTTTTTGGGGGACATTCGGCGGATTTAATCGCAGCCAGGGTTCATTCAATTCCCATTCTTCGCAAAGATTTTATGGTGGATCCTTATCAGCTTTATGAAGCCAAGGCAATGGGTGCTGACGTGATTTTATTGATTGCGGCTTGCTTGGAAATAGCTGAAGTGAAATCCATGGCCAAACTTGCGCACCAATTGAACATGGAAGTGCTGTTGGAAATTCACAATGAAGCAGAACTGGCCCATATCTGTGATGAAGTTGATTTTGTGGGTGTAAATAATCGCAATCTGAAAACTTTTGAAGTAGATATTCAAACATCTTTGGATTTAATTAGCCGCATTCCTGCAGATAAACTGGCCATTGCAGAAAGTGGTATCAGTAATGTAGCAACTATTGTAACTTTACGGCAAGCTGGTTTCAAAGGTTTTTTAATAGGAGAGAATTTTATGAAAGAAGCCGACCCTTCGATTGCTTTTGCTGATTTTGTTCATCAACTAAAAGCAAACTAACATGCGTATTAAAGTATGTGGCATGACCAAACCGGAACAGGTACTCCAATTGGACGAGTGGGGAGTAGAATTTGCGGGCTTTATTTTTTATCCTAAGTCGCCCCGTTTTGTTCTTTCTCATATGACCAAAGAACAACTCCGTAAGTTAAAAGGACAAAACATAAATAAAGTAGGCGTATTTGTAAACACTCCTGCCGATGAACTGTTACATATGGTAGACGCATGTGGCTTATACCTTGTGCAATTGCATGGCGATGAAACGCCAAGGTACTGTGAACAGATTTCCAATTATGTGGGTGTGATTAAAGCATTCCGACTCAGAGAAGGAGAAGACATTCTATGGCGGGCTAAAGACTATCAAGATGCATGCGATATGTTTCTTTTTGACACAGAAGGTGCGGGTTATGGAGGAACAGGCAAGAAATTTAATTGGGATATTTTGAAAGGCGGTAATGTGAGGAAACCATTTTTTTTGAGTGGTGGTATTCAGCCAGAAGACGTTTCACTGCTGCAAAATTTTGCAAAAGAACCTGTAGCCAAAGACCTATTTGCGGTTGACATCAATAGCAAATTTGAAATAGCACCGGGATTGAAAGACATGAATAAAATCAAAGACTTTGTTTTTCCTATGAAGGGAATTAACAGTGATAAATAAAAGTATGACAACAGAAACTTTTCAAGCTCCTGATGAACATGGTTATTATGGCCAATTTGGAGGTGCTTATATTCCAGAAATGCTGCACCGAAATGTAGCAGAATTAAAGGCTCGATACTTAGATATCATGAGCGAGAGCAGCTTTCAGAAAGAGTTCCAACTATTATTGCGCGATTATGTTGGGAGACCCACGCCACTATTTTTAGCAGAAAGATTGAGTAAAGAGTTGAATGCATCTATTTATCTGAAGCGAGAAGACCTTTGTCATACTGGTGCACACAAAATAAATAATACCATTGGGCAAATTCTATTAGCACGAAAGCTGGGTAAAACACGCATCATCGCTGAAACTGGTGCTGGTCAGCACGGCGTAGCAACAGCAACCGTATGTGCTTTGAAAGGAATGGAATGTATTGTATATATGGGCGAGAAAGACATTGAAAGACAGGCGCCGAATGTGGCTCGGATGCGCATGTTAGGTGCTACAGTTATCCCAGCTATTAGTGGTAGCAAAACTTTAAAAGACGCTACCAATGAAGCAATACGCGACTGGATAAATAACCCCATCGATACCCATTATATTATCGGTAGTGTGGTAGGACCACATCCTTATCCTGATATGGT
>JANOYH010000041.1:0-11759 GCA_031428775.1 Bacteroidota bacterium | reverse complement strand
CTAACTGGTTTTATCGAATTAGCAAACATACCCTTCCATTCATTCAACATCCTTATGTACCTCAGACCATTTTTTTGAATGAACTGAAAATAATTCCTGACAACTTAGAAAACTATGTACTAAAGCCGTTGTTTAGCTTTGCTGGACAAGGAGTGGTCATTGACCTAACCAAAGAAGACCTTGCTAACATAAGCGACCCTCAAAACTGGATCCTACAACGTAAAGTGAAATATGCTGATGTTGTATTAACACCCGACATTCCTGCCAAAGCCGAAATTCGCATCTTTTATTTCTGGAAGGACGGGGATCCAAGACCCATTGCCACCAATAATTTAACACGATTGAGCAAGGGTAAAATGATTGGTGTTCGTTACAATGTAGACAAGGAATGGGTTGGCGGCAGTCTGGCCTACTTTGAACACTAAAACTGTAATCTAAAGCTTCCAAACACACCAAAATTAATGGTCTGTGTTCTAGCACTTGGCGGTAATGGTATGGAATGATTGGGAAGGATTCTCCATACCAGATCTATTCGGAAAAATTTAAAAATATTGTCAATACCAGTCCCAACTTCGGTGTACATATCTCCTCTTAAAGTTTTTAAATAATATCCACCAAATTCAGTACGGTTGGTAATTCTGTTGGCCCTGTTCACTTCGCCCCAAACCGTCTTAACATTCCAGAATTGGCGCATTTTTGTTTTACGCATAAAAGGGATCAACTGAAATAATTTCTTTTCAAAATTGTGTTCAATATTAAAGCCTACAAACCTATCACTGATGTATTCAAAGCGATTCATCAAGTTGAAACTTTGTTTGTTATAATAATAAATTTCATTGCCGGGATGCACTTCTAAGAGCATAAAAGGAATGCCCTCTCCAAATACTTGTCCCCCATATAACATATAGTCGACTTGCCCCCACCTATTCACCCTTATCCTCTGTGAAAGATTAACACCAATTTTTTGGTACTTATATTCACTTGACATCACATCAGGAACAGCAAATGCATACTCCAAATCAATAATGGGCAAATGTGTTTTCAAACGAATGTCCTTTCTTGAACCTACAATAGAACGTTCACCTGGTGCATATCTTAATTTAATGCCAAATTCTGAATTGATGACTCTATGATTCTTGTTTGTAAAAAACCTACTATGTGGAAGGGGTTGATAAATTTCAAAGCTTGAATGTATAAAGCTCGTTTTAGCACTTAAATTATTGGACCAATCTTTTCCAAAATAAGCCCTCAACTCTTGAAGACCAAGAAATTTTTGAGGCAACCCTTTTCTCCGTAATAGCCTATTGAATATGTTATCAATGGTAGCATTTTCATCATCAATAAAACGGATCCTACCATTGTCTAAGTCGTCTGTATAACTCGCCCCAAAATTCCATCCATACTGCTTTTTAAATTTGTAATGAAATCCAAATTTGCCTTTCCATCTTGCATCCCCAAATCCATAAGCTGCATAACCATAAAGCCGTATGTTTTTGCTAAATTTTTCTGTAGTGCCTATATCAAAACGCAAACGCAAATCCTCTAATTCGTTGCTACTAATCCATTTGTACCAAGGACCAATTTCAATCATTCCCAATTTTTTATACCCGCCAAAAATAAATTCAAGTCGACTTTTATACGTTTGGAAAATGGGCATCTGCTTTAAAGTGTCAATCATTTGATACACTTTTAATTCATTTGAAGAAAGGCTTTCATGACGCATGCCTGTCCAATATTTACTACTCTGTTGTTTAGCTTCCTCTGTAACAATTACAACTACTGGCTTATTGTTTTTTGCAAGTATGGAATCGGTTGAATGTTGATTAATTTGCACATTTTTATAGGTGGCGGTTCTCCTTCCAATAAAACTGAATTTTTCTTTGCTAAATGGCGAAATGTCAACTACTGTTTTATCTTTTAAAAAGATCCAGGTGGAATCATTGACCCGTGTAAATTCTTGCACTACACTTAAACGGTGAACATAATTAATATTGGCAGTTGCAGATGCGGTGAGGTTAATTTTTTGTACCGCCCAAGTATTTGCGTGGATCCAACAATCGCCCGTAAATGTATTGCTACCCACCTGTTTGGGGGTAAACAATAAATGAAAGTATTTTTGATTGTTAATGGTTTGTGTGTCGGCACCTTTATAGTTATAAAACTTGTCACCTATAGTACTCAGGGGACTAACAAACTCTTTTCCAAACAACATCATAAAGTTATTATAGCTGTTGATCTTTTGATTTACCCCACCAATTAATTGAAGTACTGTTTCGTTTTTAATGCCACTAGTTTGAGTTGCTTTAATTTCTTCTTTTACTTTATAAGGGTCATTGCTGGTATAGTAATTACTAAGTGCTTCTGCTATATAGACTGGCAAAAATGGAGCAGCATCAGAAGTGCTATCAATATTTTTAAAAATAAAATCAAAAGGTTTGAGTACTTTTTTATCAGAAAGGGTTTTCTTATTAAAATTAGCAAGGTCTAATTCTAATTTGCTATATAATTCATAACTATAGTTTCTGTATTGATAAGGATTGTTCTTTTCTTTATTAGCTACTACTTGTTTCCACCAACGCAACCCTTTATTAAACTTTGTTTTCACAATAGCGCCTTCACTCATCCTTGTTTCACTCAAGAAAAGTACCAAATCTGAAGATACTTTTTGGGCAATAAAGGGATATTTGAGTTTCTCAAAACCAACATAATCAACCATAATGGTGTCTGAAGTAAAAGGCGACTTATTTAAGAAAAATTGACCAAGAGAATCAGTAATACAACCTTTATTTGCTCTTTTCCAATAAACGCTTGCAAACACTACGGGCTCTTTGGTAAAGCCATTTACTACAATCCCTTTAATGGGCTGGGCATTCAGGTTAAAGAATGCTACCAAACCTAAAAGGAAAAGTAGGGTATACGCATAAAAACGCCTTTTAGTTTTGGGTTCGTTCATCAATCAATGGGGGCTAACTTAAAAATCAATTAAAACGGTAATTTACGAAAGAGAATGAGATTTTTAAATAATATTTTTTGTACTATATTAATACTTGTAATTCAATTACTTAATTTACAAAATTCCACCAAACACCAAACCTAAACCAGATGGCAGAACTAGGATATTGTTCCCCATAAAAGTTTCGGTTATTGAATTTGAACCCATCAATTGGGTTGATACTATTCAGGTTTTCAAGTCTGATAAACGTTTTGAAACTTTTAATCCTGAAGTTTAGATAGGCATTGATTTCAGGGCGATTATTGATTGTATACGTATTTTGATAAAAGAATTGCCCCAAGAAAGGTGAGTAATTATCTCCCTTATAAGCCGAATGATACTTCAGTTCAAATCCTGTGGAAATAAAGAGATTGGTAAAAAAATTCCCTTCAAAAGCAATTCTATTTCTAGTATAGATTAGCGGAAGGTTAACAGCAGGATCTCCTGTGGTCTGTTGCAAATGAACTTCTGCATACCAATTCCAATGCCTCGACAATTTGAATTTTTTCTCAGCACTCAAATGAATTACATTAAAAAGTGCTGCTTCTTGTTTTGCAGTAAAGAAGCTATCGTAATAGATATAATTATTCACAGCAAAATATTCCGCTTGAAAGTTCCAACCAATTTTAGGATTCTCATATTTCAGAAATAAGCGCAAATAATTCTCTTTATTGTACCCTGTTCTGTTTTGTATAGGGTAGCTACTCAAATCGTTTAATATAAAAACAGGCGATCGATTTACATTTTGAAACCCCACATTTAAAAACCCAATTTTTGAACCCAATAGCCGTTTCATACTAACAAATGCTGAATAATCCCCTGCATTAAATCCGTTCACATACAATTGCCCTGTGGCCTCTACATCCCATTTTTGATTGCGTGTTCTATTTCTATACTCGCCCAATGCAATCAAATTATAAAAACTATGATTACCAGTGGTTGTGTCAAAAGTTCCAGTTAAATTTTGGACTACAATACCAGCTTTTAAAAATTGACTTTGGTTGTTTTTATCAGGAAAAGAATACAAACTAAACTCATTGTTAATTTCCTTCCACTTATCAGTATATGCAATAGTTCCAGGTCTACTAAGTAACACATTAAAGTATTTCCCATAGCGCGAAGAGTCGGGGTAAATGTCACTAAATCCATAACTACTTGTGCTAAATTTAAAAGTATGCTCCATCCTGAATTTAGGATAAAAAATATGGTAGGTTACGGAGTCTGTTACCACCGAATCCTTTTTACCCAAGTCGAAATGATGTCTATATAAAACAGATAGATCTTTATAGGTGTTTCCCGTATTTACAGTAGTATTATAGGGATTTCTACTAGCCGCACCTGCCAGTCCAATTCTAGTTTCCAATTCATATGGATCATTTAATGCAAGGCTATCCAATTTTTTTGCATCTTGTAATCCTCCATTTTCTGATGCGGCTGTTTTGTTTGAAAGAAAAATTAAAAATCCTTCGTATTGTCTATTATTTGTTTGATAGTGTGCAGTAACCCTAAAATTATTATGACTATTATTTTGAGTTTTTAAATATCCAGGTGCCGAACTAAATCGGTATTCAAAAGAGTAATTGAAATTGCTTTTTTTGTTTTGAGTCAGCAAAATATTGATTAACTGTTCTGCTTTACTTGCAATCATATAAGTAAGCTCAGTAAATGGTCTAGTTGTAGAATAGAACTTTGTATTAGCTAGTGTAAAATTATAGGGATCGTATTGATGAAGACCTGGATCCCAACCTGCTTTTAGAACAGGGTTAAACAAATAGGATTGGGCAGCACTTCCAAAGTTACCCAAAGTATGGTAATTGGAAGGCAGAGGATATCGAGTATAGAAATCATTAATAGAAGAGTCAATGGTACGGGTTCGCGTAGAATCGTAATACCGGTAATAGATCGTAATAGAATCTGCAAACTGATCACGGTGTTGCAAGCTATCTTTTTTGGTTTCTTTTTTAATGGGCCTACCCTGACTATCATAGTCGTATTGACTAGCTCCCCCACTATTCAAGGATTTAGGGTTATACGTTTTTGTAGGCTGTGCCAAAGATTGAAACGCAATCAAGACAAAGACTGAAAAAAGTAAAGAAAACGGGTATTGTCCTTTCAATCGCATGCGTTTATAAATCAGTTGTAACATCTATATTCCATCAGTTGTAAATATTGTTATTCAATCAGTTGTAAATAACGGTATTCAAGATTTGATAAATGGTTAATCCTATGTTATAATGTACCTACCAATTCACTAAACAACAAACTCAGTTTAGGCTCTGCGTCTTTAGCAGCTTGCAAAACTTCTTCGTGTGTGATGGTATTCTCCTCTTCTCTTATACCAATATCGGTGATTACACTAATTGCAAAAACATTCATTCCACAGTGCTTTGCTGCTATGGTTTCTTGCACGGTGCTCATTCCCACAGCATCTCCTCCCAATGCATGAATTAACCTGTATTCAGCCCTTGTTTCAAATGTTGGACCAGTTACAGCAGTATACACGCCTTTTTTTAAAGTTATTTGATTCTTTGTTGCAATCTTTTCTACTTTTTTAATCAACTCCTTACTATAAGGCTCACTCATATCAGGAAACCTTGTTCCAAGGGCTTCTTCATTTTTGCCTATTAATGGGTTTACAGTGAACATACTGATATGGTCATGTATTACCATTAAATCGCCTACATGCATTCCATCCTGAACACCTCCTGCAGCATTTGATAGCAATAAGGTTTCCACTCCTAACAAACGCATCACCCTAACAGGATATACAACTTGTTGTGCCGTATATCCTTCATAAAAATGAAAACGACCTGCCATTACCAATACTTGTTGTTGATTGAGCTTTCCAAAAATCAATCTGCCCTTATGACCTTTTACTGTACTTATTGGGAAGTGTGGAATGTCTTTGTAGGGTATTTCTAACTCAGCAACAATCTGATTTGCGAGGTTTCCCAATCCACTTCCTAGTATTATACCAATTTTTGTTTCTGTGTTTATTTTAGACCTGATAAAGCCAACAGTCTCATGTAATTCTTCCATCAAATTTTGCATCTGTTTCACTAATTAATCCGGCAAATATAGTTTTAATGAACGGCATAAAAAAAGGCCATTCCGTTTGGAATGGCCTTATGTTGGTAAAGAAAGTTAGTATTAGCTAATACGTTTAACGTTCACGGCGTTTAAGCCTTTACGTCCTTCTTGTACATCAAACTCAACTTTGTCATTAGCTTCGATCTGATCGATCAAACCATTTGCATGTACGAAAGTTTCTTTGTTAGAATTGTCGTGCTTTATAAAGCCGAATCCTTTTTCTTCGTTAAAGAACTTTACAGTTCCTTGAATTTTTGTGTCCATTGTAAAATTTGTAAAATAAATAATGAAATGCAAAACTAGCTTTAATTCTTCTATCGACCTAATTAATCTCTTGTTAAAACAATAACATGCTGAATATCAATCAATAATAACACTATGCGTTTGTTCACTTTTCAATGCCCGATATGCCCAAATGGCACTTAGCAACATAAATACGGCCCCAATTAAAAAGGAGACACCCGGAAAATAAATGGGCTTATTCGGACCTGTGAAATAGGCAAATGAATTGGTCATAAGCGGTGGCCCAACAATGGATGTCACACTCATTAAACTGGTCAGTGCTCCTTGCAATTCCCCTTGTTCATTGGGTTTGACATGACCCGAAATGATGGACTGTAAAGCTGGACCAGCTATTCCACCCAAACAATATGGAATGAGGAATACAAACATCATCCAACTTTCTGATGCAAATGCAAATAAAAGTAGCCCAAGTGCATATAGCCCCAATCCTATATAAACACTTTTTTCATTCCCGATTTTTGGATTGATATAACGCACCAATCCACCCTGAACAACCCCTACCAATAATCCTACCATCCCCAAAGAGATGCCAATCATTTTGGGCGACCATTTAAATTTTTCAATATTAAAAAAGCTCCAGTTGCTTTGAACCGCGTGTGCTGCTAAATAAACTAATACCAATGAAACGACAAGTCCACTTACAGCTGGATATTTTCTTAACTGTACCAATGAGCCAATCGGATTTGCCCTTCGCCATTCAAATGGCCTTCTATGTTCCGCATCTAAAGATTCAGGCAAAACAAAATAACCATATAACCAATTGGTTAGTGCAAGACCAGCCGCTGCATAAAATGGTACACGAGCGCCAAATTCACCCAATAATCCTCCAATCATAGGACCGATGATAAATCCTAAACCAAATGCGGCACCGATCATACCAAAATTTTGAGCCCGGTTTTCAGGTGTGCTCACATCAGCAATATAAGCCGATGCAGTAGTGAAACTTGCTCCGGTGATTCCCGCAATCAATCTACCCACAAACAACCAAACAATAGATGGTGCAAAAGCAAGAAAAATATAGTCAATACCAAATCCAAAAAGAGAGAATAGCAATACCGGTCTTCGCCCATACTTATCACTCAGATTCCCTAAAATGGGTGCAAAAATAAACTGCATGAATGCATATGCAAAAGTTAGCCACCCCCCATATTGTGAAGCTATACTCACATCCGAAATGCCCAACAATTCTTGAATCAATTTAGGCATCACTGGAATAATGATACCAAACCCCGTTACATCAATTAATAGTGTGATAAATATAAATCCAATTGCTGCTTTCCTATTTGTTGCCATTATTTGAACTATTTGACTGCTGTTATTATGTTATTGTGTTATTATTTTATTGTGTATTTGTGTAATTGTGTTCATGGTGATTTTGTGCTAATGTAATAATTTCTCTAGTTACATTCGGAATTTCCATCACTAGATTAGCACCATATACAGCAGCAGGTGTTTGGTAGCCTATTTTAAAATTTCCTTCCAATACTTTTTTAACAATTAGTAGACTACTCAACACTGTTAAGGTATATCCTTCAGGGCATACCATTCTAGCTGAGATTTTTTCTCCCTTTGCATTGGTTACTTCGCCCCAGATCATGCTGTTTGCTTTTTGACGCATTTCCTCAGAAGGGCCAGCAGGCTTAAGTTTTACTTGCTTTTTTACAAAATCTCTAACAAGGTTCGTTCTTAACAACCAGTTAAATATAGCCTGCCATTTTAATAATCGAAAAGTACTCGGCGCAACAGAGGTATATGTTTCAATATTGGGGATTCCTGTAGTGAAAAAGGCTGTTGATACATCGCCCCAAGGAATGGTCATAACAAAAAGTTTTTTCTTGCCAAAATCAACCCACATCCCTTTTTTGCCCAATAGTTGTTTAATGATTTTACCATTCATTCTGGCTGCACCACCCTCTCCTAGTCCTTCTGCCATAGTTGTAGCGGTACCATGCGAAAGTTTACCACCAATGGTTGCGAATGCCAATTTTAAATCAATGGCATTGGGTTGCTGTTCCTTTAAAAATAATGACATACAATCTGTAGGTACCACATCAAAACCAATACCTGGCATGAGCATCAGTCCTGCATCTTTTGCCTGCGCGTCCATTTTTTTTGCCCCTTCAAAAACGGCTATTTCTCCTGTGATATCTAGGTAATGGGTATGGGTCAACAAACAGGCATTGATCATTTGTTTATAGGTATGAAAAAAAGGACCTGCTGCATGCAATACCAAGGGCAATTCTAATAATGCGTTTTCTAAAGAACTTTGGTCATTTAAATCAATAATTCTATACTCGAGCTCCAATTCTTCTGCCATAGCTTTAATAGCCACCGCATTTCTTCCTGCTAATATGGGCATCAATCCAATCTCTTTTGCCTTATTGGCAATTAATCTACCAGTATATCCATTTGCACCATAAAGCAAAAATCGATTGTTATCCATCTTGAAATATACAAAGATTGTGGGCATAAAAAAAGGGGAAGCAAATGACTTCCCCTTTAGCCAACACCTTATGCCATTACTTCTTTAAAGTAATTAAACCTAATGAAGTTTCTTTTGGAGCTGTTACTACAACATTTGTTATAGTTGTATCACTATAAGGACTTGTTGCATTTACAAACACACTATATGTTCCGTCTTTTAAACACCTTACATTGAAATACCCTTCTGGAGTAGGCAAAGCATAGGCTGTATCTGTAGCATTATAAATGGTAACTACCGCTTTTGCGTCACGTTGTGGAGTAATTTTTCCTACAATATTTCCAGAATGTTTTTTGGTGAAGAAGTGGAATACGGGGCGAAGATAAAATACCCCATTTCTTTCTTGAACAATAGAACGAGCTACGTCGAAATCGAGCCACAAACGATGTCTACCTGGAAGGTATTCATCATATTCATGCCCCTTTGTTTTAATCAATACAAAGCTTTCAGCGCCAACTGGCAAACTAACAGGATAAGAAATACTGTCTTTAACAACTGAATTATTGGTGCCTAATTCAATTTTGATTAAGCGAATAGAACCCTTGGTAATACTAGATTCTGCAAGCAAGGTATCCGTACCGTTTCTTAATTGAAGCAAATCATAAATTCCTGCTTTTATGGCTAATTCATGCCATACAAATCCGGAATCTTTTTTTCGGTCGTTTGCTCCCATACTATTCCAGTTGCTGTTATCATTCCTTCTAGTGTCTTTGGTTGTATCAACCAAAACTTTTACTGACTTGATATCGAGCAAAACTTTGTCGAATAAGCCCGGACCATCTGTTAGGTAGAGGGAAATGCTTTGCTGTCCCTTGGCAGACTCGTATGAATTACTTTTGTTACACGCAGTAGCAAATATTACCACTGCAATAGCCATCAATGAGGCAAATGATAGGATGTTTCTAGTTTTCATGTTGATAATTGGTTTAGAGTATAGTTGCCTCATATATTATTTTCAATTCTTTTTTAATTGTTCAATATTCATTTCAAAATCATAGATGCCATTTGAATACCCTTTGTTTATTAAGGCTTTGTTAAAGGCAAAAAGTATTTTTCACTTGAAATCAGGTATGCTCACACTACTACAATTACAATGCCTAAAACTGTTAATACTATTTTAATGATATATCTGTATCTTAGAAAAAAAGTGATATGAAAAAAATAGGCACATTTTGCATCCTTTTAATGATGCATTCAATATCGTTTACACAAACATTGTCGAATACTGAAATAAAAATTGTTAACTATATTAACGAACATAAAATTGATGCTGAAAAAATATTAGAAGAAACCGTCAATATCAATAGCGGTACTTTAAATATTATTGGAGTGAAAAAGGTAGGTGCCATTTTTTCAAGAGAATTGGAAAAAGCTGGATTTAAAACGGAGTGGATTTCTCTCCCAGATTCTTTAAACCGTGCTGGACATTTGGTTGCAACAAGAAAAGGCAAAAAAGGGAAAAAGCTATTTCTTATCGGACACTTGGATACTGTTTTTGAACCGGATATGCCAAAGGGTCCTTATACTAAAATAAATGATAGTTCTGCAACAGGACAGGGCTCCTCCGACATGAAGGGAGGGGATGTAGTAGTTATCATGGCATTACAAGCTTTGGAAAATGCAGGTGCGTTAAAAGATGCATCAATTGTTGTGTATTTTACAGGCGATGAGGAAAAAGCGGGTAGCCCAACTAGTGTAAGTAGAAAGGATTTTATTGAAAGGGCTCAACAAACAGATATCGCTTTAGGTTTTGAAGGTGCTGCTGGTTTACATACCGTAGCAACTGCTAGAAGGGGTTCGAGCGGATGGAGTTTAAAAGTCAGTGCCAAAACAGGCCACTCTGCAGGTGTGTTTTCAGACTTTTCCGGTTTTGGTGCTATCTATGAATCAGCTAGAATATTAAATAGTTTCAGAGAAACGCTGAGTGTTGAAAAGTACCTCACATTCAATCCAGGTTTAATTATTGGCGGATCTGAAATGAAATTTGATGAAAAAGCTTCCAAAGGTGAAGCTTCTGGAAAAACAAATATCATTTCACCCTCCGTAACTGTTATTGGTGATTTAAGATTTTTAACAGAAGCCCAATTGTTTGCTGCAAGAGAAAAAATGAAAACCATCGTAGCACAAAATTTAAAAGGAACCAGTGCAGAAATTGTTTTCCATGATGGTATACCTGCAATGGAACCTACAAAAGGCAATGATGCACTATTGCAGCTGTTAAATAAAACAACAGAAGACATGGGTTTGGGAATTACAAAGGCAGGTGACCCCGGCAGCAGGGGTGCCGGAGACATCTCTTATATTGCAAAATATGTGGATTGTATAGACGGTCTTGGCGCATCTGGGAAAGGTGCTCATGCGGCAGGTGAAACAATCAACTTGAATGAATTACCTTTATTAACTCAAAGAGCGGCATTGCTAATTTATCGACTAACCCAAATTAAAAATTAAATGAAAAAGCTAACCTTGGCTATTTTTTCCTTTGCAATAACAATTACATGTTTTGCAAGCACTACATCAATTGAAAATTTTTATAAACCTAAACAAAACTATTATCAAATTATTGTCTACCATGTTTTGAATAATACGCAAATGCAGCAGGTTGATAACTATTTGCAAAATGCTTACATACCTGCACTGCATAAGGCAGGGGTTTCAAAAGTGGGGGTATTCAAACCACTTGCAAACGATACTGCAGTTGACAAAAAAATTTATGTTTTTATGCCCCTTAAATCTTTAGCGCATGTTGCTCAAATAGATCAGTCAATTTGGAATGATCCAAAACATACAGAGGATGGAGTAGATTATCTCAATGCGGCTTTCAACAAATCGAGTTTTGTTAGAAAAGAAGCCATTATTCTAAAGGCCTTTGAAAAAATGACTGAATTTTCT
>JANOYH010000040.1:0-12512 GCA_031428775.1 Bacteroidota bacterium | reverse complement strand
CTGGCTTCTCGTATAAATCGGCAGGCGGACTAATGCTAAAAATTAATTTACCATCAATCCCAGTTTTATATACTTGATGCCGATTGGTATCCGTAATAAATAGCAAATCTTCTTTCCCATTTTTTTGTATGCTGAGTCCGTGCGCACCCGGATATTCCGTTCCCCATGTTTCTATCAACTTGCCCGATTTATTGTAGACAATGACATTATTTTTAGTTTCATTAGTTAGCAATAAAATCCTTCCCTTACTGTCTTGCACCATTTCATGACAATCTTTCACAGGCGTTTTATCTGGATTTAGTTTGCCCCATGTTTCATTCAATTGATATCGTTTTTCATTATGACCGTAGATTGGTCCTTGCGATTTTGCCATCGTATTTTTACCAATAAAAAATGTGGCAGATGCCATCAAGGTTTTTTTTACAAACTCTTTTCTATGCATGGTATTTTATTTTTTATTTTTTTAAGCAATGATTTGATTCACTACATTACCATATTGGTCGGTTAACCGATACCTTCTTCCTTGAAATTTGTATACTAATTTTTCATGGTCTAATCCCATTAAATTAAGCACTGTGGCTTGAAAATCGTGCACGTGTACGGGATCTTTAATGATATTGTAGCCAAACTCGTCTGTTTCTCCATGCACCATTCCGGGCTTAACGCCGCCACCAGCCATCCAAATACTAAAGCAGCGTGGATGGTGATCACGTCCATAGTTTTCGGGCAACATTTTACCCTGGCAATAATTGGTTCTTCCAAATTCTCCACCCCAGATAACCAAGGTTTCATCTAATAATCCCCTTTGTTTTAAATCGGTAATCAAAGCAGCCGAAGGTTGATCTACATCTATTGCTTGACCACGCATTTCATTGGGCAAATTACCATGCTGATCCCATCCTTGGTGGTACAATTGTATAAATCGCACACCATTCTCTGACAACTTTCTTGCCAATAAACAATTGGCCGCATAGGTACCTGGTACCAAACAGTCTGGGCCATATAATTTGATGATGTTCTCAGACTCTTTTGATGTGTCCATTATTTCAGGAACAGCAGTCTGCATGCGATAAGCCATTTCGTATTGTTGAATTTTGGCCGCAATTTCTGGATCACCATATTGGTCTAATTCAAGTTGATTGAGTGCCGCAATTTTATCTACCATTTTTCTGCGTGTTGCCCTATCAATTCCATCAGGGTCTTGCAAATATAAAATTGGATTTTCTCCGCTACTGAATTGAACCCCTTGATGAATAGAATCTAAAAAACCGTTGGTCCAAAGTTTTGAATACACACCCTGACCATTGCCCTTACCCCTCGACAACAATACACAAAAAGCAGGCAGGTTACTGTTTTCAGTACCCAACCCATAACTAACCCAAGATCCAATACTGGGTCTATTTCCTTGCTGTGCACCCGATTGAAAAAAAGTTAATGCAGGGTCGTGGTTGATGGCTTCTGTATGCATTGATTTAATGATACAGATATCGTCTACAATATTAGCCATATGTGGAAATAATTCACTCATCCATGCACCCGACTTTCCGTGTTGGTTGAATTTATAATAAGAACCCACTAATGGAAAACTGGTTTGATTAGCACTCATTCCTGTTAAGCGTTGCCCTCCACGAATGGACTCTGGCAAATTCTCACCCTGCATCCTACACAATAACGGTTTATAGTCGAATGTTTCTAATTGAGATGGAGCACCATTTTGAAAAAGATAGATGACCCTTTTGGCTTTTGGTGCAAAATGAGGCAAGCCAGTCATAATAGCCTCTTCCAAATTTGATCCGCCACCAAAAAGATCTGGAATGAGCAATGACCCTAATGCCGCTGAGCCAACACCAAGACTTAGTCGGGATAAAAATTTCCTTCTATTTAAATTCAATCCGTGTTCCAGTAATTCTTTCTCCATAATCATGTTTTGGTGATGGCTTCCTGCATATTATACATTAGTTGAATGGTTTGCATGGCAACTACCAAGTTTAATTTATTGGTCGACTTAGGCTGATACGCTCCTATCAATAATAATTTGTTCCACTCTTTTGGTTTACTGCTCATTTCTCTATGTGCATCCTTCCAATAGCCCAATAACTGTTCTTGTTCTTTACTAGTTGGTTTTCTACAAAGAATATATTGAAAAGCATTTTCAATCACTGTTTCGGGAGTATTTGATTGCATCAATAATTTGTCTGATAAAGCCTTCGAGGCTTCAATGACTGTTGGGTCATTCAACATAATGAGCGCTTGCAAGGGGGTATTGGTTCTATACCTACTAACCTGACATTCATCTCTATTACTACCATCAAACAACATCATGGATGGTGGAGGAACCGTTCTTTTGATAAACGTATAAATACCCCTTCTATACAATGCATTACCTGTGTCTTGCACATATTTTTTTAAGATCCCCCTACCCGATGTAGCCATTTCCCATAATCCGGAAGGCTGGTATGGTTTTACACTAGGGCCTCCAATGGTTTTATCCAATAGTCCACTACTACACAACAACATGTCTCTTACCGTCTCTGCAGAATACTTTACCCTCGGGGCATAAGATAAATATACATTCAATGGGTCTTTCTCTATTTGCGCTTTAGACATTTTACTAGAAGTTTTATAAGTAGCCGATAAAACTATTTGTTTAACCAACCGTTTTATATTCCATCCATGTTCTGCAAAATCAACAGCTAACCAATCAAGTAAGGCTGGGTGTGTGGGCAAATCTCCTTGCATCCCAAAATCTGCTGCAGATTTAACTAGTCCCTTCCCAAAAAATTCCTGCCAAACCCTATTCACATACACCCTAGCAGTGAGTGGGTTTTTTTTATCAAACAACCATTTTGATAATCCTAGTCTATTGGCAGGTAAATTCTTGTCAAAGGGCAAAATTGTTGCTGGTGTTGATGGAAAAACTTCTTCTGCAGGGGTATCATAATTCCCCCTTGTTAACAAATAAGTTTTTCTAGCAGTATCTCTATCGCCCATTATGGAAACCTCCAACTTATTGGTATCCTTTAAATGAATAAATGAAAGTGTGTTTTTGAGATCTTCGGGTGTAATTCGCATCCGCGGATTTTTGGCCCATGTTTCTGGCCCACCTACCGTAGATTCCAAACCTACTTCTTTCACATTATTAAAAAAAGCCGACATCCGATAATAATCCTTTTGTGAGATAGGGTCATATTTATGGTCGTGGCACTTAGCACATTCCACCGTCACAGCCAACATAGACCTACTAAAAGTATTGGTTCTATCTGCCACATACTGCAATCGATATTCTTCATCTATCACCCCTCCTTCTTCTGTGATTTTGTGGTTTCTATTGAAGCCAGTTGCCAGTAACTGCTCTTTTGAGGCATTGGGTAATAGGTCGCCCGCAATCTGCCAAGTAACAAAACTGTCGTACGACAAATTCTTATTAAAAGCGTGAATCACCCAATCTCGCCAAGGCCATTGAGATCGATAATTATCGTCTTGATAACCATGAGAATCTGCATACCTTGAAATGTCGAGCCAACTAATGGCCATTTTTTCACCGTATTGCGGTAGTGCCAAAAGCTTGTCCACCAAAAGTTCATAGGCTTTAGGGTCTTTGCTATTGATAAACGCATTCGTTTCAATCGGTGTTGGTAGAATGCCCGTTAGATCAGTATACAATCTTTTTACCAATCTTGCAGGATCTGCAGTTTCATTTGGTTCTAACGACTTCTCCTCCATTTTTTCCAACATAAAAAAGTCTAGTTCATTGATTGGCCAGTTTTTATTGGAAACATTTGGTAAAGGCCTCTTAATGGGCATCACAAAAGCCCAGTGTTTTTCAAAAACAGCACCTTGTTCAATCCATTTTCGAACTAAAGCAATTTCCCTTTTGGTTAAATGGGGCAAGCGGCTTTTAATGGAAGGCATTTGTAGACTGGTGTCGATGCTTGAAATACGTTGGAATAGTTCAGACTGTTCTGGCTTTCCTGGCACAATGGCATACTTATCAGGGTGCTCTTTTAGTGGCTTGAAGGTTTCTGCTGCTATGTCTAAACGCAATCCTGCTTCTCTTTTACTGGCATCCGGACCATGGCAGTTATAGCATTTATCAGATAAAATCGGTCGAATATCATAATTATAGCTTACTAGATCAGGTAATGCTGCATTTGCATTGTCCTGATTTTTACAAGAAGACAAGCTGCAAACTAATAGTATAAGTCCCAATAAAGGCTGAACATATGGGCATTGGCAAAAACGCATAATTCAATAAGTTTAGGCAATTTTTCAAGCTTTTGAGGCGCTCAACAAACAATCGAAATCTAAGTTAATTAAATAATCAGTTTATTGGCACTTGCTTTATAATATTGAAGAACCAAGGGTTTTATGCACAAAAAACCAAAAACATGCTTAATTTAGGGGAGTAAACCCCAATACCCCTAAAAAAGCATGCTATAAAATATTGCTTTCAAATATTATTGCTAACCTGCATTCTTGTAGCATTCCACCCCAAAATCACCTATTCACAAAATGCTACAACAAGTTTGGAAACAAACAAGGGCGATGCTTTTTCTAATTGGTATGAACAAATGCACAAAGCTGGTCCGGGTTTCAACTGGCGCGTTATTGAACAAAATAATGCCAAACAAAAATGGTTGAGCCTTTCAAGCAATGTGGTAAGAACTGCCAATAGTGAAACCTTTGCCAATAATTTTATACTAGGCACTTGGATTGAAAAAGGGACGGCCAACCAAACTGGAAAATTTTTAAACTTCGACTACGATAAGGTAATGGACAACTTGTTTTTCATTTCAGGAGGTGGCTCCATTTGGAAAACGCCTAGGTCTGGATTAAACTGGCAAGTAGTGAATGATAAATTCAATTTTAGCAATGTAATAAAACTAGTTCCATTTGCCAGTGGAAAAAATAGAATCATTTCTGCCATTGGCAATCAATTGGTTTATTCAGACGATGAAGGCAAGTCCTTTCTAAATTCAAACATGGATTATTTCTATGACTTTGGCAGCACTGGTGAAATAGAAGTATTAAATGATTCAACCACGGTGTATTATACTTGTAGAATGTGGAGTGCTAGTCCTTTTGGTCCAAATATCATGCTGTTTAAATCTGTTGATAAAGGTGCCACATTCCATAGAATATTAACCCTGCCCGATGCCCCTATTAAGGCCATACACCTTTGGAAACCAGCCAACCAGAATTATGTCTTTTTATTGCAACAACATGTGGCTATTTACAAATTGTTGCCAAGTACCAATACGCCTGAAGCCCTATCCATGAATGGACTTCCTGCTGCAAATACCATTAATAGCTTTTTTGGATATTCCAAAAGCGACCGAAGAATCCTATACGCTATTCAGGAAGGAGATCAATTATATAAAAGCATCGACGATGGTTTGAATTGGCAAATGGTAAGTACATTACCATCAAAAGCCGAAGACGCAGGAGGTGCGGTATCTCAAATTGATTCCTCACAAATGATTTTTGGAAATATAGAAGCTTATAGGAGTAAAGACCAAGGAAAAACTTTTGCAAAAATCAGTAATGCCGCTGATTATTTTAGTGCTGTTAACATTAAGTTTCATGCCGACATCTCAAAGTTCCATTTTTTTAAAGATATCAATGGGGTGGAATTTTTAATTACCACAACTGCAGGTGGTGCATATGTGAGTACCAATTATGGAGAATCCAATTATAATATCAGTGTAACAGGGGTTAACAATGCACAATACCATGAAGTAAAGACCTCTCCTACAGATACAGCACTAATCTATGCTGGCGCACGCGACCAAGGGATACAAAAAAGTGCCACCATTGGTGCAAATGGATTATTGAGTTTTGTACAAATCAAATCCGGCAACTATGGTAAAATGGCTTTTGCACTAGGCGCCAAAAAACTATTTGCACAAGCACCAGATGGTGTGATCGACTATTTTTCAACCAGTACAACTATCAGCAATGTTTATCCAAGAATACCGGGAAACTATCGACCCAATTCAGGTTGGCTTTTCCCTATTGCTGAAAATGGTAATCAAGCAAGTAATGCTGTATTTATTGGAGGAGGTAATTTACAAGGCGGAGATGGTAGTTATTTGATTCGATTACAAGTAACAGACGACGCCAATATTGCCGCTATTAAATATATTGCTACTCAGTTTGATTATGATTTTTTGGCTAATAGTTTTGATGGTAAATCAGGCATTTCTGCTATTGTTGTTTCACCTGTTGATACCAATAGAATTTATGTAGCCACTTCAGATGGAACTTGCTTTTATTCGAAAAATAGGGGTAAGAACTGGGACAAAGCTGCTGGTTTTACCGGACCCACACCGCAAGCTTTCAATGGTAATGTATTGTATGCTTCTTCTGTAAATAAAGAAACGGTTTATATGGCGGGAAGTGGCTATTCGAATCCAGCTGTTTATCGTTCTTCTGATGGTGGCGTTACATTTACGCCAATGGGAAATGGACTACCCAATACTACAGTTTACAAACTAGCTGGTTTACCAGGCGATTCTATTTTATTAGCCGCTACAGAAGCTGGCCCCTATGCATATATCCCATCTCAATCAAAATGGTATTCGCTTGCGGGATCCAATACGCCATTTCAAGGATATTGGTCTGTTGAATATATTCCCACTTTAAATACTGCAAGATTTGCCACTTATGGAAGGGGTATTTGGGATTTAAGGTTAGACGCTGTAGGTAGTACCATTCTCAATGCCAAACCCATTATTACCACCAATAGTGCCACCAATAAAATTTGCTCTGGTGATAGTGTAAAACTGACTTCCAGTTCTACCCTTAATACCCAGTGGTATTTGAATAATACCATCATTGAAGGTGCCAATAAACAAACTTATCAAGCAAAAATCAGTGGTAGTTATGCTGCAAGAACTGTGTATAATACAGGATACTTAGAATCCAATCCAGTGGCTATTTTGGTTACAAATATTACTTCAAAACCGGTGATCACAGCTATCACAGATACCGTTAAATGTGAAGGAGATTCAGTTACCTTAAAATCCGATCTTGTTTCGGTGCAATGGAAACTTAATGGAACCAATATTGCAGGTGCCACGAATGAACTATTAAAAGCAAAAAAAACGGGGACTTATACCGCTGTTTTCGTGAACAATGGTTGCGCAAGTGCTTCAAGTAATTCCATCAAAACAGAACTCAACACGGTACCTATTAAACCGGAGGTTACTTATTTCTCTCCCCTACAGCTATGCAATGAAGATAGTGTTGTTTTATTTTCAAACATATTAACGGGATTCTATTGGACTAATACACTTATCTCAGATACGGCAGCAATTAGCACCAATCCAAAATTTAGTGTAAGAAAATCAGGCAATTACGTGATTGTCAACAACAATGGTAAAAAAGGATGCTCCTCAGTTTCCGTACCTGTGATGGTAACCAATAATGCTAACCCTTCAAAATCAATGATCAGCTGGAACGGAAAAGAATTGAGTACTCAATCAGGATATCCCAAATACACTTGGTATTTACAAAATGTTGCATTACCTGCTTTTACTGAATATAAATTTGTACCTCCAACATCTGGCAACTATAAGGTAAGGGTGGTAAACCTGGGCGGGTGTGCAGACACCAGTAATAATTTCAATTTAGAATTGCCAAGGGTTTGGTTTGATGGGGTCACTGCAAAAGTTTTCCCGAACCCAGCTCCTGCAGAAGCTTTATTGGAATTTAGCGAAACACCTACCACCACATTTTATATTTCATTAGTTACAACCAATGGAAAGGTTTTGCAAAATTTCAAAACAAAACTTAAAACCAATCGATTACAATTAAGTGGACTGGCTCCTGGACTCTATTTTTTACAAATAGACAATGGTAAAACGATTGGTTCACTCCACATTTTTATCCCTTAAAATAAAGTAGGTAAACTATCCATGCCAAGTGGTGGCAACCCTTGCCATTGATAAGGATCCGTTAGTAGCATTCCATCAGGCCTTTCTTGATTTGTTCGAATTGTGTAGACTGGATAAGCAAGCAGTGAATTGTCGGGGATTTTTTCACTTAACATAGATGATAAGGTCACTAAATCTACACTTGGATTTAACCACTCAATTGCCTTTGAAGGTTCTATCAAAACAGGCATGCGATGTTTGTTTGGTCCATCATTGTGTATCTGACACATTAATGTATTGGCCGATTGAGTTAAAAGCGTAAAAGTTCCCTTTGATTCACCAGTAAGCATATCTGGCATGGGTGAATAATGATACATACCCAATAAAAAAAAGGGCTGTTTATTTGCAAAAGAGATATGGTAAGGAACTTTTTTCTTCCATCCTTTGATGGCCCTATGTTCAAAGAAACCCGTTGTAGGAATCAAACACCTTTGCTGTCTTAATTTATACCAAACGGATTGTGGATCTTGCAATAATTTTTCAGATCGTGCATTGACCATGCTTGTTCTATACTGTTTAATTTTTTCAGCCGTATTCATATAATCAGCGATGAGACCCCATTCAAAAAAATGCAGCTGCGGTTCTTCTTTTTGCATGAATATGATTGGATAAACTGGAAAAACATGTGCCTGTACTTGTAACACAGGGGCAATTGTGTATTGTGTTGAATTTTCTATCACCAAATTGGGTAAATAGTCATTAACCCACTCTACATTTTCTGCTTTGAAAGAAAGGTCAGAACACATTAATCACATTTTTAAAATTGATACTAAGATTATGGTTAATTTACTTATCGATAAAAAATAAAACAGTTTTGTCTACATTAAATTAGCCAATATGAATCTTCAAAAAAAACAAATCTTCGGTTGTTTCACTTTTTTGTTATTGATACATACAAGTACGATGGCTCAAAATACCCGTCTGCTTAGAGAACCCAATATCAGTGAAACACAGGTGGTATTTGTATATGCCGCAGATATTTGGGTTGCTAACAAAACAGGTGGCGAGGCTAAGCGCATTACCAGCACACCTGCAGTTGAAACTGATCCGCACTTTTCTCCAGATGGCAAAACAATTGCATTTAGTTCAAATAGAGCGGGTACTGCTGCTATATATGTGGTTAGTGCAGAGGGAGGGATTCCGACCCGACTTACCTTTTATCCAGAAGAATCCTTTGTTAGGGGATGGTTGCCCGATGGCAAATCCATACTTTATGCAAGTTCAAGAGAAACGGCACCTAGCAGGTATTCAAGGCTTTGGACCGTTCCAGTAACTGGCGGTGCTTCTACCCTTTTACCCGCACCATGGGCTTTCAACGGTAAATATTCTAACGATGGTAAAAAACTGGTGATTGATCGGGTTAATAGGTGGGATAAAGAGTGGAGGAATTATAAAGGCGGGCAAAATACGGCACTCCAAATTCTTGAAATCAACAGCTTACAAGAAACATCTTTACCCAATGAACGTACCATGGATTTGTTTCCATTATGGATGGGCGATGATGTGTATTTTTTATCTGACCGAGATTTCAACATGAATATCTGGAGCTACACTACAAAATCTGCCGCATTAAAGCAGGTTACCAAACTAAAAGATATTGATATCAAATGGCTCTCCTCCAATGGAAAGGAATTGGCCTATGAGTGGAATGGAAATATCTACTTATTAGATCCTAAATCAGGCAATGCCAAACAAATAGACATCTTGGTAAAAGGAGATTTCCCCTGGGCCGAAACCAAGTGGGAAAACGTCAGTGCAAGAGCTGGAAATGCCTCTTTATCGCCAACAGGAAAACGCGTTTTATTTGAAGCCAGGGGCGAGATATTTACTGTTCCTGTTGAAAATGGTGACCCTGTCAATTTGAGCAATAGTTCTTCTGCGGCCGACCGTCAACCCCTATGGAGTCCGGACGGAAAACAAGTGGCATGGTTTAGCGACGAAGGTGGTAAAGGCTACAACCTAGTCATCACAGACCAATTTGGGAAAACGCCCTTGAAAAAAATTAGCATAGGCATTTCTAAATTGGGTTGGGAACCATGTTGGTCGCCCGACTCCAAACACTTCGCTTTTGTGGACGACGACACCCGTATTCAAGTAATAGAATTAAGTACCGGTAAAATAACAACAGCAGATGTTGGCGGTGCTAATATTCAGCGGGGTAATATGGGAATTACCTGGTCGCCCGACTCAAAATGGATCGCATATACTAAAACGGCACCCAACAATTTCAAACGTATAACGATCTGGTCGCTCGCAACAGGCAAGCCAACTCCCATCACAGACCCCATGGCAGATGCCATGCAACCCGCATGGGATAGAGATGGTAGGCATTTATATTTTCTGGCCAGTACCACAGTAGCATTGGCTTCAGGATGGGCAAATACCAGTTCTATACAGGCCAACCCAACCTTTGGTGCCTACTTGACAGTACTGAGAAAAACGGATCCATTTCCATTTCCTTTGAAAAGTGACGATGAACCAGATTCTACCAAAGAAGTCAAGAAACCCAAAGACACAAATGATGTAAAGGCAGTGCTGATTGATTTTGACAATATTGACCGACGTACAATTGCATTACCCATACCTGTTGCTGAATATGACAGAACTTTAAGTGGACCCAAAGGAACAGTCTTCATTGGCGCTGGGGCAACGCTAAGCAAGTTTAGTATTGAAGGCAAAAAACTAGACGAGTTTGCTAAGCTATCGAGCCAAGAATTTGTATCAAACAATGGAGAAAAAATCTTGTTCAAATCTGGAACCAATTGGCGCGTTGTTGCAACAAGCAAACCTCCATCTCCAACTGATGGAAATATAACCGTAAACCTAACCATGAAATTGAATAGGCAGGAAGAGTGGAAACAAATATTTGAAGAGACTTGGCGATATGAGCGCGACTATTTCTACGATCCCAATATGCACGGAAGAGACTGGCAAGCGGTTTATGAAAGGTATGTTCCATTGGTACCATTTATTCGGCATCGACGCGATCTTACCTACATTCTTGACCAAGTGAATGGTGAATTATCTGTTGGACATAGTTTTGTAAATGGGGGCGATTTTCCAGCAGTTGAAAGTTCCACTGTTGGTTTATTAGGCGCCGATTTAGTACAAAACCAACACATGTGGCAGATCAAAAGAATCTATAGTACAGAAAGTTGGAATCCAGGTCTAGTGGCTCCGCTTGATCAACCCGGATTAAAAATTCAGGAAGGAAATTATTTGTTGGCTATTGATGGTAAAGATTTGAATGATACGATGGACCCGTATTCATTATTAGATGGTAAGGCAAACAAACAAACGCAATTGCTGATTAATACAAAACCTGACACAGCTGGCGCTTGGTCCATTCGTATACAACCCATCAGTAATGAAAGTGGCTTGCGTCAACGTGGTTGGGTAGAAGACAATCGCAGAAAAGTGGATGAACTTTCAAATGGTAAATTGGGCTATGCTTGGATTCCCAATACAGGTGGCCCAGGCTTTGTATCCTTCAATCGCTATTATTTTGCCCAACAAGACAAATTGGGAATGGTGATAGATGAAAGATTTAATGGTGGGGGATTATTAGACGATTATATGGTAGACTTGATGGGAAGAAAACTTAGGGCGGCGCTCACCAATGAAGTACCCAATGGCATTCCATTTCAGTTGCCTGCAGGTAACCTCGGACCCAAAGCTTTATTGATCAATGAATTGGCTGGTTCTGGGGGCGACTTCTTTCCATGGGTATTTAAACACCAGAAAATTGGTCCGTTGATTGGAACCAGAACATGGGGAGGATTGGTAAAATCTTCCGTACATTATGCCATGGTTGATGGCGGTACGGTAACGGCTCCTGACAATGCAGTATATGATCCAATTGCACAAAAATGGGTGGCAGAGAATGAAGGTGTGGCTCCTGATATTGAACAGAAAATAGATGCCGCTTCTGTTGCAAAGGGAAGGGACCTACAATTAGAAAAAGCAGTACAGGAAGTATTGCGATTGGTTGAATTAGCACCCAAATACAATTTAGCACACCCGCCTTTTCCAAAACCTGCGGTGAAAAAATAAAATTACCGCACTTTCAACATGGTCCTTACTTGCTGAGTAGCCATATTTTGCAAACGTGCATAATACACGCCATTAGGTAAAGATTTACTGTCGAATACAACGGTATAGGTTCCAGGTAGGTAATCTTTATCGGTCAGGTTGGCCAATACCCTACCCATGGTATCCATGATTTGAATCAGGGTATGCCCCCCTGCGGTTTTGAAAGTAATGATGGTGGTACTGGTAAAAGGATTGGGATAGTTAGAAAGGAGCTGCTCTCCAGAAAGATTTACCGCCTTTTTGCATGCCCCTGAATTAACCAATGGAAGTACTTGAAAATTTTTCAACATAATTTGTTCGAGGTCTTTATCATTGACGCACAACCAATTAGCAAGGATAGTTGAATAAATACTTCTAAAGTCGTATTGAAAAGGAAGGTTATCATTCACAGTAGAAATTGCAGGAATGCTAGGTGTATCGCCCAACACTCCACCCATTACATGTTTACCAAAAATAAAGAGTGGGGCGGCAGAACCGTGGTCG
>JANOYH010000039.1:0-4979 GCA_031428775.1 Bacteroidota bacterium | reverse complement strand
CTCAAGGAGGAAACTTGCATAAACACAGGAATGACTAATTAATTAGTCATAGAGTGATACTATTCTGTCACTAATTTCTCTGTAACTCACTAGAATCAGTACAAGTCATTTTTTGTATCGGAAAGTAACAGATGTTTCTTTTGTTTATTTTTATTTGTACATGACTGAATACTGATTAGTTATCCTCCATTTTATTGTTTTTATTTTCTTATTCCAGACAGATTTTGTTGCTTTTCGGGTGCCAAAAATTACATTTTGATGCCCAAACCTCTTTTGGCAACAAAAGGGGAAATTATGCTACATACAGCTACATAGGGCTACAATCAGCTACATCTAGCTACAAACTGGATTCATGAGTATAACAGTAAGTAAAAAAATGATTTTGGAAGAATTTTAATTAGAAAAAACTGTTACCAACTGATAGCTGGTTTAAGTGGTTCTTTTTTTAACTGCTGACTTATATAAAGGGAGCAATGTCAATTAACGACAGTTTGTGAAAATACCTGTTTAGCAAGTTAAATATACACAGAATGTGAATGGGCCCGCTGTTGGCTGTACAACTAGTTGATATCGGTTGGTGCTTCTATTTGTCTGATGCTGCGTCATTTCAAACTTAAACAATTGTCTGTACTGTTGGGTGCGTTGGCTTGCAAATGCATTGATAGGCATTACTTATGGTGTTAAATTTGTTCATCGATAATTATTTATTTTTTACTAATTCTACTATTTTACTGTACAATAAGTTTTCGTTAATAGGCTTGGAAATATAATCATCCATTCCAAATTCTTGACATTTAGAAACATCCACAGTGGTTACATCTGCTGTTAATGCAATAATTGGAATATGAGATTTCAATGTTTTACGTATGTATTCTGTTGCCTCAAACCCGTTCATTTCGGGCATCTGCAAATCCATTAAAATAATATCGTAGGTATTGGTTTGCATTTTTTCTATTGCTATTTTTCCATTGCCTACTATTTCATGTTCAAATCCAAAATCATTTAAAATTATTTTCATTAATAATTGATTTAATGCAACATCTTCGGCAACTAATACCCGCAGGTTTTTAATTTCAGAATCTTGTTTTAGTATTTCAATTTCTTCTGGTTTTTGTATTGTTTTTCCAAAAGGCAAAATAAAACTAAATGTTGAACCTTCACCGAGCTTACTATTTACGCTAATACTCCCTCCTTGAGCTTCTACTAATTGTTTAACAATAGCAAGTCCTAAACCTGTTCCGCCATAAGAAGTTGATATGCTAAGTTCAGCTTGTTCAAAGGAATTGAAAATCGATTTTAGGTTGTTAGCCGCAATACCAATTCCTGAATCGGTAACCGAAAATTCAATGATTACATTTTCATCTGTTTCGTTTAGTAATTTGACACTTATTTTAATTTTTCCTTTGTGTGAAAACTTTACAGCATTGCTTATAAGGTTTAAAATAATCTGATTTAATCTCAATGAATCGACTAGTAGCACAGATGGTATTTTACTGTCGTATTCTTCTACAAGTTCTAAATTCTTTTCTTTAATTTTTAAATCAAAAGAATGTAGTATTTGTATTATTGATTTGCGAATTTCAATGGGACATTTTTCAAATGTCATTCTACCTGCATCTACTTTTGCCAAATCAAGTATATCATTTATAAGCAGGTTTAATGACTTACCACTTGTATTTATAGCTTGTACAAATTCTTTTTGTTTAAAGCCCAGTTCAGTTTTCAACAACACATTTGTAAATCCTATGATAGAATTTAATGGTGTGCGAATTTCGTGGCTCATGTTAGATAAAAACTGTTGCTTAGATTTGGTAGCATTCTCAGCAGATACCTTTGCTTCCAACAATTTTTCTTCTGTTTTTCTTTGTTCAGATATATCAGTGTGCACCCCAACCCATTCTTTAATTTTACACATTTCATCTAAAACAGGAACTGCCTTTACGGAAAAAACTTTCCAGCCATCTTGCCTTGTATTCACTCTGTGTTGAAACTCAAAAATATTTTTGCTTGCCACTGCTTTATTCCAAGCATCCACTGTTGGTTGTGCATCATCGGGATGAATCATTTTTGCCCAGCCAAAACCTTGGTATTCTTCAAATCTTTGCCCTGTTAAATTAGCCCATCCAAGTTGTTCACCTTCCATTTCACCATTTGCATTGTTTGTCCAAATAATGCCCTGAACGGCAAGAATGGCTGCCTCAAACTTTTTCTTACTTTCTTCAATCTTTTTTCTTGTTTCAACTTGTTCTGTAATATCAAAAAACATCACGATTACTCCATAAATATTTTCCGAATCATTTATTAATGGGCTAATAGATAAATTAAAATAACACTGCCGAAGTACACCTTCATTTTTAAGGTCAAGCATGACGACATATTCAAGAGAAGTAAATGGTTCTCCGGTTTCTAAAACTTTTTCAAATAATTCAAAAGTTCCGGTACCTATCAATTCAGGAAAAACTTCACGATTGCTTTTGCCGAGTAAATCGGCTGCTTTGCGGTTGGTTATATTTTCATAATACTGATTTGCCAAAATGTATTTGAGTTCATGTCCTTCAAAAATAGCAGTGGCAGCAGGCACATTCTGAAAAATATTTTGCAGTTGCTTTAGATTTATTTCTGATACCTTTTGTTCTTTTTCGATTTCTATTATTTTAGCAGCAGATTTCTTTTTTATTGAAGTTATTCTCATATAAAAAAAATATTTTAAGATTATCTAAAATCATTTTGCAAAATAAGATAAAACTGTTTTGTCTTATTTTGCAGTTCTTTTTATTTTTACACTGTTGACTACTGTTAGCACTGTCGTCATAACAAGACCGCTAACGTCAGTTTGTGAAAATACCCATTATGTTAGTTAAATATACACAGAATGTGAATAGCGTAAATATTGTGTGGTTTTTGTGTATGTAAGGTATGCAATTTATACAAGGGAAATCTGCTATCAAACATATTACACTACTGCTGAAGATCAAATGATTGCTGATAATGCAGTCAGACTGATGGATGCATTTATCAATAAGTTTGATGTAAAAAAATGGGAATTTATTGGTACTGTACACAAGAGTGAGTGGCAAATACCAATTAGTGGTAAGTGATAAAAGTTGGAAGAGACTGAAACAAACCCTTAAAATCATCACTCGAAAAATTATATCGCAAAGTGTAAACGAACGAATCAGTAAACTAAAAGAAGTGCAAAGATGGGCCATTGCACAATCACCTATAATAGGATCAACATTAACGGTAATATACCTGTTGCCATCGCCGAATATTTAGTTGCGGCTATTATGCCTTCTAATGGAGTAAAATTGCATTCATTAACCAATATCTTCATTTCGTTTTGAACAAATGTTTTTTGGTCAGAATCACTGCCGGCACAAATGAGAACACCTGCTTTGGGCGCTTGCTGTATTATTCTTATTCCCATTTTGTATACCCAAACTCTTCGAGATTTAATTTTCTGTATTTTTAATATAGAAATTGTTGCATCTAAAACAACGTTGTATTTGATCATTAATTTATATAATTCGGCAAAGTCTGATTTTTCAATATGCTAGTTTTAGTTTTATAATCTAGGTGTCAAAAATTCCCCTAAGATTATATTTTTTGTAACTAATCAATTTCATTATTTACTGTCTAACTTTGGCAACATTTATTGCTACTTGCTTTCTTATTTGTCCTGCTATTTACTACCACTATCTTATATTCAAACCGTTTTTTAGTCCGTAGTTTCTCTGGCTACCAGAACAGCCCCTAACACGTTACTTCTATCATCTTTATATACCGATCCGTTGAATAATACCATGGTTTTCCGGCTATTCAATACCGTTAGCGGGTAACCTGTTACAAAGCCTTTGGCAAAAACTTGTTTGCAAGCTTCCATGGCTTTTTCGACGTCAGTAAAATAGTCAAAACAATATGCGCCGATTAAATTGTTGCGCGATATCGATTCGGTTATTTTTATTGTTGCATTATTCATATCAGTTATTATTCCTTCGGGATTGATTACAAATAATGGATCATGGATTGCCTCGATTATGCTTAGTGTATACTGGGAAAGTAATTTTTCGATTGCAACATTTTTATTGAGTGTTTTCATCTCTTCTGCCTGCTCCAGCAATTCTTGATTCTTTTTGAACAGATCAACAAAAACAGCCACTTTTGCTTTTAATATGGCAGGTGAAAATGGTTTGATAAGATAATCAACTGCACCGGCAAGATAGCCTTTGAATATTTGGACTGAACTATCCATGCTGGCAGTCAGGAATACAATCGGAATGATTTGTAGTTTTTTATTTTGCCGGATAAGTTCCACTGTTTCAAATCCATCCATCCATGGCATTTGCACGTCCATTAAAATAATGGCGAAATCCTCATCATTGCTAAGTATGTTTACTGCTTCCTTGCCTGAATTGGCTCTGACGCACAAGTAATTCTCGTCCGAAAAAATTACTTCCAATGAGAATAAATTTTCTGCCCGGTCGTCAACCAACAGTATTTTAACAGGTTTGTCTGATATCATTGTAGTGATTATTGTTATTAATTGTTTATATCTATTTGCTCATCCATACACGCATCAAGGATAGTAAGCGCTCAACATCAATAGGCTTTGCTATATAATCGTTAGCACCCGCATCAATGCATTTTTGTTTGTCGCTATTCATGGCTTTTGCCGTGAGTGCTATCACGGGTAAACCTTGGTATTTTTTATGAGATCTTATCTGCCTCATGGCCTCATACCCATCCATTTCAGGCATCATAATATCCATTAATACAAGGTCAATGTCAGGATGAATATCCAAAGCCGCCAACGCATATTTTCCATTTTCTGCTTTTAATATTACCATTCCACGGTCATTCAATATTTTGGATAAGGCAAAAACATTTCGTGAATCATCATCTACCAATAATATTTTTTTGTCATTAAATATGTCCTCTTTGTTATGTAAATTATTGATGATAGGTAACTTTGATTTTGG
>JANOYH010000038.1:0-7867 GCA_031428775.1 Bacteroidota bacterium | reverse complement strand
AGGCCAGCTTGTTGTTGTTTGGGATTATTATAATTTGGCGGACGTAGTAGAGATTTTTCTTAATGGTAAATCTTTGGGGATCAGAAGAAAACAAGCGAATGATTTGCATGTCATGTGGCGCGTGCCTTTCGAGGCTGGAACAATCAAGGCCATTTCGCGTAAAAACGGGAAAACAATTCTAACAAAAGAAATACATACTGCTGCAGCTCCTTATCAGATTATTTTGTCAACTAAAAGGAATATAATCCATTCAGGAATTAAAGACCTAAGTTTCATTACAGTGAAAATTGTGGACAGAAATGGCAATTTAGTTCCGAATGCAGACAACCTAATTGAGCTGTCTCTCGAAGGGAATGCTGAACTAGCAGCAATGGATAATGGATTTCAGGCTAGTTTGGAATCTTTTAAATCTAATCAACACAAAGCTTATAAAGGACTTTGTCTTGCTATTATTCAGTCAAAATCAAAGTCAGGTATGATTCAAGTAACTGTAAAATCAAAAGGTCTGAAATCTGCTAAAATATTCTTAGAAAGCCGCTAGAATGTAATAGCCAAGGCTTTAATGTAATCCAGACACTTACTCACCGAAATAGTGAAATATTCCATCATTATAGTCAAACCTTACATTGTTTCGGGATAAGGGCTTCCTATTTTTACGTACACTTATTCAGTGAAATGTTGAGTGTGACGATTGCTTAAACCACGCCATAGAAAATGCTTAGGAAAAAACAGATAATTGCTGCATGTTTGTTAGGGAGCTTTTGTTGCCTAGTCAATTTACAAGCACAAGACAATTCCACAAGTGCTAATAAGCAAGCCGAATATCAACGCGTTATTTCTCAAAGAACATACAAAATTGTTGCGGGAATTGGAATTGCTGATTCAGTTAAATTTTATGGTGTTCAAAAAATTGTCACCCAGCAATATATACAGTTAGGCAAAATTCATGATAGTGCTAATGCTTTGATTAAAGTAGCAAAAATGGATACTTCAAAAGTAAAAGCAACTGCTGCAATTACTAAAATTGAAACCGATAGAATCAAAGCTTTAGAAATATTACATCAAGACTATATTAATAAACTTAAGAAGCTTGTTAACGAAACGCTGTTGATTGCAATTAAAGATGGAATGACTTATCAAATTCTTCCCATTACGTTTAAAGCGTATGGAGATATGATACTGACACTTACTGAAGAACAAAAAAAACAAATTTATACTTACTTGGTAGAAGCTAGAGAATATGCAATGGATGCAGAGTCGTCTGATAAGAAACATGCTATGTTTGGAAAATACAAAGGAAAGATTAATAACTATTTATCGTCTGCTGGATATAATATGAAGAAAGAAGGTGATGAGTGGCAGAAGCGAATACAAGCCGAAAAAGACGCTAACAAAAAATCAGCATAACCCAATCAACTTTTTATAAACCAAACATGCTATATGAAAACTAAACAGCTGCTAAGGTACTTTTTATGTGTCCTTATTTTGGCAATAAGCGCATCAGGCGCTTGGGCCCAAGAGAAAAAGGTTACGGGAAAGGTCACTAATCAAAAAACAGGTGCACCACTTCCAAATGTTTCTGTAAAGATTAAAAATGGTACACAGAGCACTTTAACCAATGCGGAAGGCTCTTTTACCATTACGGTACCTTCTTCAGAATCTGTGATTTCCATTTCTCACGTGGGATTCGGAATTTGGGAACAAAAAGCAGGATCTGCAACAACACTAACTATTGCTTTATCTGAAACGACAAATGATTTAGATGATGTTATTGTGATTGGCTATGGTACACAAAAAAGATCACACTTAACAGGTTCTGTTGGAACACTATCTATGAAAGCTGTTGAAGATTTACCAGTAGGTAACTTAACAGAAGCTTTAAAAGGACAAATTGTGGGTGTTAGTGTTTCAGGTGGTTTTGCAAGACCAGGAGAAGCAGCAACATTAACCATTAGAAATCCAATATTTTATTCTAAAGATGGTGGTTCAAAAGATCCATTATTTGTAATAGATGATATCATTCGTTCTAAAGCAGACTTTGATTTATTGGACGCGTCTGAAGTTGAAGGGATGACCGTTTTAAAAGACGCTTCTGCTGCTATCTATGGTATCCTTGGGTCAAATGGTGTAGTGGTTGTTAAAACAAAAAGAGGTAAAGGTGGGGCACCTTCAATAACGTATAGTGGTTCTTATGGTGCATCTAGTGCACCAGTAATGCCTAAGATGATGACTGGCTTTGAACAAGCAACTTATATCAATAGTTATTTGGGAGGCTCTAAAATATGGGATACCGCAGCAACAAATGCATTAGCAGGGTATTATACACCTGATGAGTTGGCTCATTTTAAAAACAATAATACAGATTGGTTAGGCATGGCTTTTTCAAGTGCGCACAACCAAAGACATACTCTAAACGTAAGTGGTGGTTCAGAAAAAGCAACCTATTTTGCTGGTTTATCTTACAATGAAAACAATAGCAACTTTGAAGGGTTAGGATTTAAAAGATATTCTTTCAGATCAAGCACTGATATTAAATTAGGAAATGGTTTGAAATTAGGTTTGTCTCTAAGTGGAGAACTTGGTGAAAGGAATAATACTTTCAACAAACAAGGAAATGAAAGTCTAGACAATGACTGGAAAACCTTAATTGGTCAATCACAAATGTATTCTCCCTACATTGGCGGATTACCGATTGCTATTCCTGGATCAGGATCGAATGGTAATATTAATAACTACCATTATTTTGCCGTACATGATTTAGACAATTATACTAAAACTTCTACTTCAGTATTGAACTTCCAAGGACAGCTGACTTATGATATGCCTTTTATTAAAGGGCTGAAAGCAGGAGTTAATTTCAATAAAAACATTGCAAATAGTTGGGGTAAACAATACGGTACAAAGTATCAGGTATATAATTTTAATACAACCGGAGCACACAACCACATTTTGACAGATACTTACAACGCAACTTATACTTTCAATAATGGTGATCGCGTTAGGTTGAGTCCTACTTATGCAACCTCTTATCAGTTGAATGCTACCCTTAATTATGATAGGAAATTTGGCAAACACCAAGTTTCTGCTTTCTTAGGATATGAGCAAAGTGAAAGTGCTTCAGATGGGGTGAATGCTCAAACGGATGGAGTAATTACAGGTGGGTTAGATAATATGAATTTTGCAACGATTGCAGTGATTTCTAATGAACCCATTTCAGAAGCTGGTCGTCTTGCTTATATTGGTAGAGTGAATTATAACTATGATAATAAGTACTTGTTTGAGTTTAACATGAGAGGTGATGCTAGTCAAAACTTTGCTCCAGAAAATAGATGGGGAAGCTTTCCTTCTTTCTCTGCAGGTTGGGTAGTTTCGGAAGAAAATTTCTTTAAAGGAATTGTAAATACTGTAAACTATTTAAAAATTAGAGGTTCTGCTGGTTTCTTGGGCTTGGATGCAACAAAATCATACCAATGGATGAGAAGCTATGCGATTCAAACAGGTAAAGCTGCTGTTTATGGTGGTAATGCGGACAGAGGTCTTGCAGCAGTTTCAAATGTGGCGATTGCAAATAGAGACGTTCAATGGGATAATGTAGATAAATACGATATTGGATTAGACATGAAATTCTTTAATAGTAGATTATCAGTAAGCACTGATTTTTATATTGATTATAGATATAACATGCTTTCTAATTTGACATCATCTCCTTCTATTTTAATAGGAGCAACATTGCCTTCAGAAAACTTTGCTAAAGCCAATACTTTTGGATATGAATTTTCTGCAACTTGGAGAGATAGAATCGGTAAAGATTGGGGTTACTCAGTAACAACTAACTTTAACTGGGTTGATAATAAACAAATTCTGATCGATCAATCAAAAGGAAATATTGGTACTTATTTAGACGGGCAAGGAAAGTCTGATGATATGGGCTTTTTAGGTTACCGTAGCGCTGGTATGTTAAGAACACAAGCTGACGTGGATGCTTTATTAAAAACATATCCTAATTATAGGATTTTTGGAAATGTACCAAGACCGGGTATGCTTTATTTTGATGATGTACGCGGACCAAAAGATGCATCAGGTAATTATACTGCCCCTGATGGTACTATCACAACAGATGATCAAGACTTTTTAAAGAGCAAAGCAAATAATCACTATGGTTTAGGAATCAACTGGGGTGTTACTTATAAAGGCTTAAGTTTAAATGTAGTGATGGGAATTTCTTGGGGTGGTGTTTCAACAGTTGAATCTGCTGCAAGAAAAGTGGGTAATAATATTTGGCAGAATAGACCAGCTTTCTGGAATGACCACTGGACTCCTACTAATACAAATGCGGCTTATCCTTCACCATTCTATGCTTTCTCTTATGATGTGGCAACTGATTTCTGGTTTAGAAGTTCAACTTCTTTCCGTATCAGCAATTTCAATTTATCTTATAATATTCCAACGAATATTACGAGTAAAATGGGACTTAATAATTTAAGAATTTATTTAGTAGGAACAAATCCTGTCAACTTCTTGAATCCATATAATTACAAAGACAATGCAAACGGTTCTTATGATGTATTCCCTGTAATGAGAACATATACATTTGGATTGAACTTAAATTTATAAAAGACAGTAATATGAAAATCAAGTATATTAATTTAGCATTAGCAGGCATAATAGCTTTAGCAAGTTGCCAAAAAGTATTGGATAAACAGAACTTGGCAGCGGTTTCACCTGAATTGTTGTTTTCTGATTCAACCATAGTTCAATTAAACCTGGACAATATTTATGACAACAACCTTCCTCAATTTGGAGGACAAAATACTGGTAGTGTTTTAAGTGGAACGCAATCTCAATTATCAGAAGAAGGTTATACTTCAGCCAATGTGTTTATGACAGGTACAATGAGTTTTGGTACCAATGAACCAACTGATTATGGTACTACTTTAAATACCAATAACTCTCAACCAAGTAATAACTGGGGAAAGATTAGACAATTAAATAATTTTATTAATGAAGTCAAGGCAAGTAGTTTACCGCAATTCACTAAAAACAAGTTTGTTGCTCAAGCACTATTCTTTAGAGCATTCCGTTTCTGGGATATAGTTAGAATTTATGGTGGTGTTCCATTGGTATTGACTGCACTTGATGGAGTTGGACAAGCCGCAAGAGACGCAGCATTATTACCGAGAGACAAAACTTCAGTTTGTTTTGCACAAATGTCAAAAGACCTAGATACAGCGATTCTTTATTTGCCAGGAAAATGGACAACAACCTCTACTGCAGCCTGGGGTAAAATTACTAGTGGTGCAGCAGCAGCATTAAAAGGAAGAATTTTATTGTACTATGCTAGTCCCATGTTTAATCCCAGTGATTTGCCAGAAAGATGGCAGGCGGCTTACGATGCTAACTTACAAGCAAAAACAATTCTTACTGCTAATGGTTTTGGATTGCACGCAAACTACAAAAACATGTGGTTCTCAGAAGCAAACAACCCTGAAGCCGTAATGGTTACTATCTATAACAATTCTCCTACTGACCAAGTGAAGAAAAACAATGGTTGGGATAGATCTTGTAGGCCTTCTTATTTACAAGGGAGTGGCTCAAATTTACCTACATGGGAATTAGTACGCTCTTATCCTATGAAAGATGGTAAAGATCCTGGTACTTCAACTACCTATAACTATTACGATTCATTGTTTTATAAAAATAGGGACCCTCGTTTTGATGCCACTATTGCTTACAATGGTTGTGTTTGGCCTTTAGATGGTATTACAACTAAGAAAATCTGGACCTATTACGAAACCGCAACTACTTCTACAGAAGCATCGGCCTCTAATACAGGGTTCTATTGCAGGAAAGCAGTCATTGAAGGAACTTATACTAATGGAGATCCTCAGTTTAGTGGAACCGATTGGATGGAAATTAGGTACGCTGAAGTATTGTTGAATCTTGCTGAAGCTGCTACCGGAATCAATAAACTTGCTAGTACTGACGACAGCTATGCTGGTATCATTGCGGTAAGAAAAAGAGCCGGTATTGATGCGGGTACTAGTAGTCTCTATGGTTTAACTGCTGGCATGTCAAGGACACAAATGTTTAACGCACTTCTTTTAGAAAGAAAAATTGAGTTTGCTTATGAAGGCAAAAGATTTTGGGACCTTTACCGCTGGAAAAGAATGTCTGATTTAAATGGTAAGACTAGAAACAGGGTCAGGATTAACCTAAAAACAGGCACAGGAATTCCTACTGCAGCTCAATTGAAAGATCCAAATAGTCCACTTTTCCGCGATGGACAAAGTTTAGACAATATGATGGCGCTTTATTATACTACCATTAGAAATAATAACGAAGATGCAACTAACACTACAACTAGGTTAGATGCAACACCTATCAATTTCTTGGCCACCTATTATTTCTTCCCTATTCCACAATTGGCTGTAAATAATAATCCAAGTTTGTTACAAAACAGTAATTGGGGTGGTAGTTTTAATCCTTTGCAATAAAATCTTTAAAAGTTTTTAATACATTAATAATTGGGTGTTGAAATAAACACCCAATTATTCTAACATCTAACGATTACGACTGCTTAAAGAAGATAATGTATCTTAATGTCTATCAATTAAATTTCAATTAATGAAACAAAAATTCATTATCAGTTTTGTAGTATTGTTATCGATTGGTTTTATTAATCAAGCTAAAGCACAATATCCTGATATCTCTCCAACGGTTCAAAAATGGAGCGATTCTTTATTAAAAGCAGCAACCATGCATTCAGATTCTGCATGGGCATTTGCCCTTCCTATTGTTCAGGAAGAAGCCAAACACGGTAAACCTTATATTCCATGGGGAACAAGACCCTACGATTTACCCCAAGCCAATATTCCTGCTTTTCTAGGAGCGGAAGGTGGAGGCAAATTTAGTTTTGGTGGTAGAGGAGGTAAAGTGATTGTTGTCAAAAACTTAAACGATAATGGTATAGGTAGTTTGCGTTGGGCTTGTGAACAAGGCGGTGCAAGAATTATTGTTTTTAATGTTGCCGGAATTATTCGATTGAATTCACCGCTGATTATTAGAGCACCTTATATTACTATAGCCGGACAAACTGCACCAGGTGATGGAGTTTGTGTTGCTGGTGAAACTGTTTGGATAAACACACACGATGTAATCATTCGTTTTATGCGATTTAGACGTGGTGAAACCAATGTAGGTAGAAGAGATGATGCAATTGGCGGAAACCCCGTTGGAAACATCATGATCGATCACGTTTCTGCTAGTTGGGGTTTGGATGAAAACATGAGCATGTATCGACACATGTATAATGATAGCACTCCCAATCTTAAAGCAGAAGATAAATTGGGTACAGCAAATATCACCATTCAAAATTCTATTTTTTCAGAATGTTTAGATACATACAACCATTCATTTGGCTCTACATTAGGCGGAGAAAATTGTGCATTCATTCGTAGTATTTGGGCTGACAATGCTGGTAGAAATCCTTCAATTGGATGGAACGGTATTTTCAACTTTGCTAATAATGTAGTATTTAACTGGGTGCATCGTTCAACTGATGGTGGCGATTACACTGCAATGTATAATATCATTAATAACTATTACAAACCGGGTCCGGCTACCCCAGACCAAAGCAAACCCATTTCTCACCGCATTTTAAAACCAGAATCGGGTAGGAGTAAATTAGGTTATGCTGTTTATGGAAGGGCTTATGTACACGGAAATATTGTTGATGGCAATTCGAGGGTTACAAATAATAACTGGGACGGTGGCGTACAGGTAGAAGAACTTCCTGATGCGGGTAAATATACTGCTGCAATGAAGGTTGATAAACCCATGCCAATGCCTCTAATGACGATCATTCCAG